>JANTGY010000313.1 GCA_024762695.1 Anaerolineae bacterium | reverse complement strand
CGAACGCGGAGATTTTTCTCTGGTAACTTCTGAGACTTTGCATCCTTGGCGCCTTTGCGGTTAGTTTTTTCGGTAAAGTCAATCAGGCTTATTCGACGGTGACTGATTTGGCAAGGTTCCTGGGTTGGTCAACGTCGGCGCCGCGCCGCACGGCGACGTGGTAGCTGAACAGTTGTAGCGGGATGACATTGATGATGGGAGCCAGCAGCGGTGGGGTTTGGGGGACGTAGATGACGTGATCGGCTTTGTCGGCAACGGCCGTATCCCCCTCTGTCGCCACCGCAATAACCGTCCCACCCCTAGCCTTCGCTTGCTGAATCTGGCTAATCATCTTTTCGTACAGATGGTCTTGGGTGGCGATGGCGATGACCGGCATTGTCTCGTCAATTAAGGCGATGGGGCCGTGCTTCATCTCGCCCGCCGGATAGCCCTCGGCGTGGATATAGCTGATTTCCTTGAGCTTTAGCGCCCCTTCGCGGGCGATGGGATAGTTGATGCCCCGCCCTAAATAAAGGAAATTATGCACTTTGAAGAATTGGTTGGCTAATTCTTCATATTCGGCGTCATGATCGAGGACGCGCCCGGCTAAATCAGGCAATTGGGCCAGATCGTCTACCAGTTGGCGCAGTTTTTGCGGCGAAAGAGCGCCGCGCAGCTCGCCCAGAGCGCAGGCCAACAGATATTGGTCTACCAGCGAGGTGGTAAACGCTTTGGTACTGGCGACGCCGATTTCTGGGCCGGCTTGCATGGGGATGTAGCCATGCGAGACGCGCATGGATTGGCTGCCGTAGGCGTTGACGATAGACCAGAGGGTGGCTCCTTGCGCTTTGGCTTGTTCGCTGGCGGCCAGGGTGTCGGCCGTTTCACCGGATTGGGTGAGGGCGAGCACGGCCGTATCGTCGTCAATAATCGGGTCGTAATAGCGAAACTCGGAAGCGTAAGTCACTTCAGTGGGGAGCCGAGCCAGCGATTCGATCATGAATTTGCCGGCCAGCCCGCTGTAATAACTGGTTCCACAGGCGGTGATGTACAATCGGTTGATGCGCTGGGCCAGTTCGGGCGTCAGGTTCATTTCGGGGAGATGGACACGGCCGTTTTCAAAATCAACCCGTCCGCGCAGCGTATCCACGATGGCGCGGGGCTGCTCGAAAATCTCTTTTTGCATGAAATGTTTGAACTCCCCTTTGGCGGCGCTGACCGGGTCCCAGGCGATGGTTTGGATTTCGGGTGTCAGTTCACGGCCGTCTAAATCCATCACGCGGTAGCTGTTGGGCGTAAGATGGGCCATCTGCCGATTTTCCAGGAAGATCATTTGGCGCGTGTATTCCAGGATGGCAGGGATGTCGGAGGCCAGGAACATTTCGTCTTCACCCAGGCCGAGGGTGATGCCGCCAGCGTTGCCCAGACGGGCGCAAAACAACTCGTTGGGGCGATCCAGCCCCATGACGACGATGGCGTTGGCGCCGCGTAATTGGTTGAGGGTTTGGCGCACGGCCGTTTCCATCGCTATCCCCGACTCCACATACCGTTCTATCATCTGCACAATGACTTCGGTGTCGGTGTCGGAGTTAAAGGTCACGCCTTCCGCTTCCAATTCATCGCGCAGTTCGATGAAGTTTTCGACGATGCCATTATGGACGACGACGACACGGCCGTTCATGCTGATGTGGGGATGGGCGTTGCGTTGATTGGGTTCGCCATGCGTCGCCCAGCGCGTATGCCCTATACCGGCATGGCCGGTTAGGGGCGACTTTTGCAGCAGCCCGGCCAAAATCTCTAGTTTGCCTGCGTCGCGTCGGATGGCGAAACGGCCGTTTTCCTCCAATGCCGCAATGCCCGCCGAATCATAGCCGCGATATTCCAGCCGTTTCAAACCTTGCAAAATAACTTCTGGGGCCTGACGCGGCCCAACATAACCAACAATACCACACATGTGAATACCTCCGTGAAACGAGAACGTAAAACGCAAAACGTCAATTTACGTCTGCGTTCTACATGCGTGGCGCGCCCTAAATTGTATTGCTATTGGGAGCGCCCCTTCAATAATTTTTGCGCATCAAACATCGGGCCGCGTCGCTGAAATGCCGACCGGCTGAAATGCTGATTTGCTTATTCGCCACATGCCATACGTTTTGTCGGCCAGTTACCTGTGCCGGTTTGTCGTATTGCTTGTTGAAGGGGCTAAGAAACAGAGTGTGGCAACCCTGGAAGGCACCCGCTGATCTTTCGATTTTCCAAGCAGTTTTTTGGAACTGCCTGTTAGTTCTTGCCTCGCGGCAAGAAACCTTCGCCTCGTCAACCGGATGAAAATGATGAATAAATAATGTGACTATACAGGTATCTCTTGGTTGTCATACCCGCGAAGGCGGGTATCCATGCTGTGGATTCCTGCCTTCGCAGGAATGACCTGTATAGTTGCTAAGTATTTACGAATTCCGCGTTCAGCATTCGTAATTCTTCATTTTTCCATCCGGCCCTCGCGCTGTTTAGCCCGTAATCAAGCAATAGCCTATCTTGACCGTAATGAAATGTCAAATTAAGATGGACGATGAATGAAGCCTGGCATAAAATGGCGCGCCTACCATAAAACCACATACCGTTGCTTCGGGAGGTTTATGTGACTGCTGAAATTGGCCTTGTTTTGTTAATCTTGGGGATTGCCATCGTTCTTTTTGCCTCCGAGCGTTTGCGCGTGGATCTGGTTTCGCTGATGGTGTTGTTAACCCTTCTGCTCACGGGTATTTTGACAACTGAAGAGGCGTTTTCAGGGTTTTCTAGCCCGGCCGTTATAACAGTTTGGGCGATTTATATTGTCAGCGCCAGTTTGACGCAGACGGGGATTGCTGATTTTATCGGCCATCGGATTTTACGGGTGGCCGGGGTTAGCGAGTGGCGGCTGATTCTTTTTATTATGTTGACTGTCGGCGTGATGTCGGCGTTTATGAATAACATTGGGGCAACGGCCGTTCTCCTTCCGGCGGTCATTAGCATAGGTCGGCGGGCGCGTATTCCCGTGTCCAAATTACTCATCCCCCTGGCTTTCGGCTCGCTTTTGGGCGGCGTCACCACCCTCATCGGCACACCGCCTAATCTTCTGGTTAGCGCCGCCCTGGCTGAAGCGGGCCTGGAACCATTTACGCTGTTTGACTACACCCCGATGGGCCTCATCATCATGGTTAGCAGCATTGTTTACATGGTGGTTGTCGGCCGTCGTCTGCTGCCCGACCGAGAAAACCTGGACGAAACTAATTTGGTTGGTCAATATAAGCTGCGCAATTATCTAACTGAGTTGAAGGTTTTGCCCGGTTCGCCATTAATTGGGAATACCATTGTGGAGAGTCGCCTGGGCGAAATACACGATTTGACCGTGATGGGGATTGTACGGGATGGGCGCGCGCGTCTGGGCGTTCTGCCTAATGCGCACATCAGGGCGGGGGATCTTTTACTCACAAAAGGGGGCGCCCGACAGTTATTACAAGTTCGTAAGGAGATTGGCGTTGGCTTGGAGCCGGAATTGACGTTGAGCGATCTTGATTTGACGTCGCCGGAAGCGGCCGTTACCGAGATTGTTATTAGCCAAAAAGCTGATTTTGTAGAGCGCACGGTGGCCGAGCTTGATTTCCGAGGACGATTTGGCCTGACGGTTTTGGCTATCTGGCGTCACGAGGAGCCAATTGTGGGACGCATTGGCGAAATTCGATTGAAGCTGGGCGATACGCTGTTGGTACACGGCCGTCGCGACCGTATCAACGCTTTGCAATATGATCAATCTTTCCTTTTATTAGCTCCTATAGAAATTGAGCAGCGTCGTTTGAACAAAGCGCCTCTCGCCCTGGCTATCTTTGTTCTCATGATTGTGTTGGTTTCGATGGGAACGCTCCATATTTCAACAGCGGCCGTTTTAGCCTCCGTCATGATGGTGTTAGTGGGCAGTTTAAAAATGGATGAAGCGTATAACGCCATTGAATGGCAGTCCGTATTTCTCATTGCCGGTATGCTGCCTATGGGCATTGCGATGGATAAGACAGGCGCTGCCCAATTCTTAGCCGATATAATCATTCTGTGGGCCGGCAGTTTTGGTCCTAAGGCGATCATGATTGGGTTGTTTATTTTGACAACCATCATTACGGAATTTATGTCCAATGCGGCGGCGGCCGTGCTTGTCGCCCCCATAGCTATCAGCGCGGCCAGCATTTTAGGCGTAGACCCGCGCGCCTTTGTGATGGGTGTCGGCATCGCTGCCTCCAACTCCTTCCTGTTTCCCATTGGACATCAGGCATCCGTTCTGGTTTACGGCCCCGGCAACTACCGTTTTTTCGATTACACTAAAGTGGGTTTGCCCTTGACCTTGCTGATCTGGACATTGATGATCATCTTTTTGCCCATATTCTGGCCGCTTTAGCTCCGTCTATTGTTGTATACTGGCAGTAGACATTATCGGGAATAAGTTACACAGCGATTCGCAGAGAAGGGCAACCAGGAGGTTGTGCAGAGATTCACAGAGAGAAAATCGAGAGGGTATGTCTCGGGTCTACGAACAACTTGTCATTGGTTCACCAAAACCGGGGCCAGGGAGGCCCCTCTACGCCGCCGTAGGCGGGCCTCCCATAGGCATCAAGCTAAGCACTACCAGAAGCGTTCTAACTGAGACATACTTGGAGTACGTACGTATTTTACCGTTAAAAATAATGATAA
>JANTGY010000312.1 GCA_024762695.1 Anaerolineae bacterium | reverse complement strand
ACGGTTTACGGATAACGGTTTATGGATTACGAGACTAATGATTCAAAGGGGGGCGGGATGGGGTGACCGCGCCATTTGAGGAGACGGAGGGCATAGGTTTGGCGCAGCAGCTTGAAATCGGCCGAATTGGGGCCTTTTTTTAGGCCGGATGGCAAATCGCCTTCGACAACGCGCATCAAATCGCGGTCGCCCAGGCTGTTCAAGGCCAACAATCCATCATGAAAATCGTCGGGAACCTTGCCCAACGAAGGCGGCAAGCCTGATTTGACGGTTTGCAACATCACTTCCTGCAATGTCCATTTTGACGCTCCGGCAATTTCATCCAAGAGGTAATATATGGACAGTGGTACTTCTATGCACACTTCTTTCTTCTTCATCAACGTCTCCCTTGTAAATCGAATTGGTAATTCGGTCGAACGCCGTTCGATACGCGATTTACCAAAGGGTGTGTTTCATCTCAGTTGATGTATCGGGAATTCCAATTCCCGAAACACGCACTTTTCTCAACTCATTTGAAATGCACCCTTTACCAAATCGCGCGTTGGTTTTCATCCATTCGTGGCGCGTCGTAGGCGTGGGGCGTCTCCTCAGTAACCGGCCGGGCGCAAACCGGAACGGATTACTTGCCAATACGCTTGTACGCGCTGCCGGCGCAACGGCCGTTTATGCCCCAGCAATCCTTTTCCCGCTTCAATGATTAACTGCCAACTGTAATTTAATAAGAGAAATGCCCGCAAAACGGCCGTCGCCAACCAACCATGATATTTACGAAAATAACGCAGCTTAGCTCTTTGGAAATTGATGTGTCGCGCCGTTACCGCTTGTTCGCTGCTTTGGCCGACATAATGCAAAACCTGCGCCGCCGGCAAATAGACAATCCGCCAACCAGCCAATTTAATACGGCGCTGCCAATCCAACTCCTCGGAATACATGAAATAGGCTTCATCTAACCCGCCAATTCGTTCAAAAAGTTCACGGCGGGCCAGCAAACAAGCGCCGACGCCCCAATCCATATCGGCCGTTTTATCGTCCGGCAAATCTAGCGCATAATAATGACGCAAAAGTCGTTTTGGGGCAATGGTTTCCAGCCAGGTACTCTCGAAAAAGGCGGTCGCCAATGTGGGGAAACGGCGCCGGGATGATTGGATGGAGCCATCGGCGTTGAGCAACTGCGGGCCAACGACGCCGACATCGGGATGGCGGTTTAGATAATCAACCATGACCGACAGCGCATCCCCGCGAATTTCGGTGTCGGGATTGAGGAGGAGATGGTAACGGCCGTCAGCCTCAGCCAGTCCCAAGTTATTGCCGCGCGGGAAACCGACATTCTCGTCGCAGGCAATCAAATTTACCCAGGGAAACTCGGTCTGCACCATATCGACGCTGCCGTCGCTGGAAGCGCCGTCCACCACAATGACTTCGAGCGCCAGATCGCCGCGCCCGGCGTCAATCGAATGCAAACAGGCTCGCAAAAGGTCGCGCACGTTCCAACTGACGATGATGATGGATAAATCCAGAGATTGGGGGCTGGAGATTGGGGGCTGGGGCAAGCTCATTCCACCTTCCAGAAAAGTTTTAGGGCGTTGGCGGTGGTTTGTTGAGCGAATACGGCCGTTTCCACACCCCGTTCCTGAGCGATCCGTTCGGCCACATAAGCCACATGGGCCGGCTCGTTGCGCTTGCCTCGGTACGGGTGAGGAGCCAAAAACGGGGCGTCTGTCTCCACCAAAATCCGATCTAGCGGAACCTGCGCCGCAATCCGGCGCAGTTCATCCGCTTTCTTAAATGTGACTGGCCCGGTGAATCCCAAATAAAAACCCATGTCAAGCGCGGCGACGGCCGTCGCCCAATCTGCGGAGAAGCTGTGTAAAACGCCCGGCCGCTGTCGCCCCACCAGCGGCGATTCAGCCAACAGCCGAATGACGTCGGCGCTGGAGTCCCGATTGTGGATGATGACCGGCAAATCCAGTTCGGCGGCCAGTTCCAACTGCATCGCTAAAGCTTTATGCTGAATGCTTTTAGGCGATTTGTCCCAATAATAGTCGAGGCCAATCTCGCCGACAGCCACCACTTTATCGCGCCCGGCCAAATCGCGCAGCGTCTCAATCCAGCCATCCTGCCACCCTGCCGACGAGTTGGGATGGACGCCGACGGCTGCGTAAACATTATCGTATCGCTCAGTGAGGGCGAGAACGGCCGTGCAATTCTGCAAATCCAGCGCCGGAACAATAATTCGCTCGATACCGACATCAACCGCTCGCGCCACAACCGCATCCCGGTCATCGTCAAACCGTTCAAAATCAAGATGACAGTGGGTATCAATCAACATAAGATCAATCTTTTATCACACCGTTCGTAGTAAGGTACGCGGCCCACGGAGTACCGTTAACAAACGCCACTCCGAAGACTGCGCGGCTTACTACCCAAAGCTCTTATTTTGCCAATAGTTGAGCCATAAACTGGTCGGGAACCTGCACCGCCACCACTTCGCCCGTCGCACAAACCACGCCATTGGCCGACAAGGTACTGGTAATGACCACTTTGCGCCCCTTGATTTCTTTGACTTTACCGCGCAGTTCCAACGGGCCGCCAATGGGCGTGGGCTTGAGATAATCCACATGCAATGAGGCAGTTAAATAACGCAGAACCGGCTCCGTATCCATCTCTCGGCCAGCCGCACGATAAGCGGCGGCAGCGGCCGTGCCGGTGCTGTGGCAATCAATTAAGGAAGCAATTAAACCGCCATACACATAACCGGGAACGGCCGTGTGGTACGGCTCTGGCGTAAAATGAGCCACCGACTCATCCCCATCCCAATAACTTTTAATCTGATGCCCATGCGCATTCAAACGGCCGCAGCCATAACAATGAGCCACATCGTCCGGGTAATAATCTTGAAATGCTTTTTGTGTTGTCATGCCTATAAAAGAAATGGGCTTTTTGAAAAAGCCCGGTTTCTCACTCCTTACCGTAGCCCAGCAATTTTCAAACCGTCAGCCAAAATCGCTTCCACGCGATCTTCATGCGTTGTTTCCGTGTAAACGCGGATAATCGGTTCCGTGCCGCTGAAGCGAATCAACAGCCAACCGCCATCCTCCATCACAAACTGATGACCGTCAATCGTCACAATATCCGTCACCTTGAGACCGCCAATGGTCGTCGGGCGGGCGGCAGCCACATTCGCCAAAATTTCCGGCTTGCGCGCTTGCTCAAAGTGGGAATCTACTCGATCATAATAATGCGGCCCCACCTTCTCAAACAACAAATCAAGCAATTGGGACGGTTTTTTGCCCGTTTTGACCATCATATCCAGCAAAAATAGTCCAGCCAAGATGCCGTCGCGTTCCGGGGCATGTCCTTTGAAAGCGTAGCCGCCGCTCTCCTCGCCGCCAATCATTGCGTCAACTTCCATCATCTTAGGCGCAATGTATTTGAAACCGACGCCCGTTTCATACACGGGAATACCATAAATGTTTCCCAGTTTGTTCAGCATTTTCGTGGTGGAAACCGTCTTCACGATAGGGCCGCGCCGCCCCAACACTTCCAGGAAATGGTAGCCGAGTAAGCCATAAACACGCAGTTGGTCAATGAATTTGCCGTTCTCATCGCCAAACCCTACGCGGTCGGCATCGCCGTCGTTGATAATGGCGACATCCGCGCCCAATTTGGTCACAAAACTAAGTCCATGATCCACGTTGGGCGGAATGGGTTCAGGACGGCTCATGTGCGGGAAAATGGGGTTGCGTTCGTTATGAACTTCGTGGACGATGGTTGTGCCGCCAGCCAGCAGTTTGGGGAACCAACCAGCGCCGTTACCCCACATCGGATCGACCAACACATTGAATCCCGCTTGCTTGATGGGTTCAACGTCAATCAGGCTGTTGAGCAGCGCGGTGTAGGCTGGATCGGGGTCGAATTTGGTGACCAGGCCATCGGTCATGGCATCGTCTAGGCGCATGGTTTTAACGGCCGTACTCTCCGGCAACACCGCTTCAATCTTCTTCAAATCAGCCGGCGGGATAGCCCCGCCATTGGGGTCGCGCACCTTAAATCCGCAATCCGTCGGCGGATTGTGGCTGGCCGTGATATTGATACCGCCTCCCGCCTTCCGCTCCATCACAGAATAAGAGACGGCCGGCGTCGGCGTCGCCCCATCCGTTAACCAAACATGGATGCCGTTAGCCGCCAAAACTTCAGCGGCGGTAGCGGCAAAATCCTCCGCCTGGAACCGCATATCATGCCCAATCACCACACCCTTTTCGGCCAGGCCCTGCTGGTGCATGTAAGACGCAAACCCCTGGGCCACACGGCGCAAATTATCAAACGTATAATCGCCAGCGATACGCGCCCGCCAGCCATCAGTGCCAAACTTAATTGTCGTCACGAATCATCTCCTCGTACAAATAACAGGCTTGTAGTTAAGGTACGCAGTCTTCGGAGTACCGTCTCTCAAACGCCACTCCGCAGACTGCGTGGCTAACTACGAGCAGATAATAATGGCTCTTTGGGAATTCATGGGGTAATCATGGCGTAATGCGTAATCCGTGACGCGTAACCAGAGGTACGTCACGCATTACGCATCACGGATTACAGCAAACCCCGCGAAATCCGAAAGACCCATAATAATATCTCCCTCGTATACTATGTTCGTAGTAAGGTACGTAGTCGCGCTGTTCAGCGACGGAGTACCGTTGGATGACGCCACTCCGAAGACTACGTGGCTAACTAC
>JANTGY010000311.1 GCA_024762695.1 Anaerolineae bacterium | reverse complement strand
TCCGTTTGTAGTCAGCCACGCAGTCTTCGGAGTGGCGTTTCAGCAAACAACGGTACTCCGAAGACTGCGTACCTAACTACGAACATGTAATACGAGGAGGAATACCTTGCTCGAAGTAAGAAATCTCAACGCAGGTTATGGTTTCCTGCAGGTCTTGTGGGATGTTTCACTAAAAATCAATGAGGGCGAATTTATCGCCCTGGTTGGGCCAAATGGCGCCGGTAAGTCTACCACACTGAAAACCATTGCCGGTCTTGTCACGCCCCAAAGCGGCGACATCATCTTCAAAGGGGAAGCGATTACCGGCACGCCGGCCAATTTGACCAGTCGGATGGGTATTAGTTTCGTCTCTGAACAGTTGAACTTATTTACCAACATGTCCATTTATGAAAACTTACTGTTGGGCGCATATATCATCGAGGATAAGCAGGAACAATTGGATACGATTGAGTTTGTTTTCAACCTGTTTCCACGCCTCAAAGCGCGGCAAAATCAGCTCGCCGGAACCCTGAGCGGCGGCGAACGTAAAATGTTAGCCATTGCCCGCGGCATTATGTCCAAACCCTCTTTGCTGATGGTAGATGAGCCGTCCTTGGGGCTGGCTCCCAAGTTGACGCTGGATGTTTTTGACGCGCTGGAAACGCTGCGGCAGGGCGGCATGACTATCTTGCTGGTGGAACAAAATGTCAATACCACTTTGCATATCACCGATAGAGGATATGTGTTGGAACAAGGACAAATTATTCTGGAAGGGCCGAGCAAAGAACTGCTGGAAAATGACCATGTGAAGAAGGCTTTTCTGGGTATTTAGGCAGTCTTTGCAGCGCGATTTACAAAATCGCGCCGGAATGATTTGCCAAATCGTTCTACATTTGGCGAGAGGAGGAAGAGCGCATGAAAGAAGAAGCATTATTAAAAGAACCGTTTCTGGTTGTGTTTAAACGCTGGATCACGTCGGCTGGCGGGATTACGATTTTGCTGGCGATTGTTGTTGCGATTGTGGCGGCGATTGATGCCGGGCCATTTATCTTGGTGAATACAGTTGTCACCGGCGGCATGTGGGCGTTGTTGTCTCTGGGGCTTTCGCTGGTTTTTGGGGTGATGAATATCCCCAATTTCGCGCATGGCGAGTTTTTTCTGATTGGGTCGCTAACGGCTTATTTTACGTTTAATCCGATCCGCCTTTACCTGAAAGATAACCCATCTCCATTTTTGAGCGCCATCGCCCCGCTGCTGGGTATCTTTTTGGCGTTTTTTGTGGGCGCGCTGCTGGGCGTGATTTTGGAAAAGCTGGTTTTTTCGCCGCTGCGCAAGCGCAGCCGCGACCAGTGGGTGATGAATTCTTTTTTGCTTACGGTGGGCATTTCGGTGGTGATTATTAACAATGTTCAACTGATTTGGGGCGCCAATTTTCGGGGGGTTCCAAACTATTGGAATGTAGACCCGTTGAACTTTTTTGGCGTAAATTTGTCGGTTGACCGGCTGGCGGCGTTTTTATTGGCGGTGGTGACGCTGATTATTTTTTGGTATTTCATGCGGCGCACGCAGACGGGACGGGCGGTGCGCGCAGTAGCCCAGGATGAAACGGGCGCTTTGCTGGTGGGTATTAATTTGAACAGCATTTTGTCGTTGACGATGGCGTTGAGCGCCGGTTTGGCGGCGATGGCGGGAGCCAGTTTGCTTTTCATTTTTCCCGCGTATCCAACGGCCGGGTTGAAACCGCTTTATGTGGCCTGGTATGTGGTGATTTTGGTGGGGCTGGGCAATGTGTCGGCGGCGGTTGTGGGCGGTTTTATTGTGGCTCTTTTGCAAACGCTGACTTCGTTTTATGTGGGCACGGGGTGGGAGGATGTGATTCCAACGGCCGTCATCATCATCATGCTTATCTTCAAGCCGTCGGGACTTTTTGGCAGCGAAGTGAAAGGCATCCAGGAAAAGTAGGGAAAGGAGCGATAACATGGAAAATAATGCACAAGCAGCAATACCGGGCAAGACATTGAGCAACGGCCGTTTCTCTGCTATCTTGAATTCAGTAGGCATCACCCCCACCGGCCTGATTATGATCGTCATCTTGTTAATTTTGCCTTTCATCCCGCCATTTAACGAAGAGCATATTTTGCGTTGGCTGGTCAGCGCGGCGCTGTTGGCGGCGCAAGCCATCGCCTTCGACTTCACCACCGGCTACATCAACGTCGTCAACTTTGGCTTTGCCGCCTTCTTGGGCGTTGGCGCCTACACGTCGGGGCTGTTGGCGGTAAATTTGGGTCTTTCGCCCTGGATCGGCATTTTTGTAGGGGCCATCCCCGCCGCTTTGATTGGCTTTTTAACCGGCTTGCTGACCTTGCGACTGCGGGGGATTTTTGCGGCCGTGATGGCCTGGTTTGTCGGGCTGGCGCTGCTAGGTCTAACGCGCAATCTGGTAGATTTAACGCGCGGGCCAATGGGCTTGAGCACACCCACTTTGCTGGAAACGTCGTCAAATCGGCCGTATTTTTACATTGTTGTGGCAATGATGCTGATTACGTATGTCGTTTTGCGTAAAATTATCAGTTCGCGCTACGGGCTGGCCTTTCGGGCGATTGGTCAAAATATGGATGCTGCCCGCGCCTCAGGTATTAATCCAACCTATTACCGCGTGTTCAACTTTACGGTGCAATGTTTATTTGCCGGTTGGCTAGGCGGCTTTTACGCGCATTATTTCGGTATTTTAACGCCGCAGTTGATGTTGACGGCGCGCACGGTTGAGGTGTTGGCGATAGCTTACATTGGCGGACGGGGTAGTTTGTGGGGCGGCGCGGCTGTCGCTTTCCCCTTTATCTTTTTGATTGAAGGACTGCGCTCCAATTTGACGGAACTGCCGGGCCTGCACCTGGTCATTTACGGCTTGCTGCTGGTCTTGGTGATGATTTTTTACCCTGGTGGATTTGCAGCTTTTTACCAACGCGCGGCTGCGTGGGTGAAGGGTTTGAGAGGAAAATAAGAGAGGTTACACAGAGATACACAAAGGAGGCGCAGAGATTCACAGATAGATCGGAGAGAACAATAAATAAGTTGTTCGTTTATAAAATCCTGACCCTGTCATTCCCGCAAAGGCGGGAATCCACCCCTTCGACGAAGATGGATGCCTGCGAAGGCAGGCATGACAATCGTGTGTCGGCGTTAAACTCGAATAACGCTAATCATTCCTCTTTTTCTCTCTGTGAAACTCCGTGCTATCTCTGTGTCCCAATTCCAATTAAAAGGAAAGGTGATAAATGAGCGACGAGATTAACATTAAAGAAATGCCCACTGATGAGCTTTTGGAGTTGATGGGCGAAGATTTGTATGATGGTTATGCCGATGAGGTTGTCGAGGAAGTGGAAGAAGCGTTGTCTCGCAAGATGACGCCCTATGAGGTGTTGACGAACGGGCTGGTGGCCGGGATGGATGTGGTCGGCGCGGATTTCCGGGACGGCATTTTGTTTGTGCCGGAGGTGTTGATGGCGGCCAAGTCGATGAAGGCGGGAATGGGGGTGTTACGGCCGTTACTGGCTGAAACAGGCGCCGAAAAAGTAGGAACCGTCGTCGTCGGGACCGTCAAAGGGGACATCCACGACATCGGCAAAAACTTGGTGGGCATGATGCTGGAAGGGGCCGGCTTTGAGGTCATTGATTTAGGCATCAACAACTCAGTTGAGGAGTTTATGGGCGCCATTGAGAAGCATCATCCTGATATTTTGGGGATGAGCGCCTTGTTGACGACAACGATGCCTTACATGCGCACCGTCATTGACGCCCTCAAGGAAAAAGGCATTCGCAGGGAGATGACCGTGCTGGTTGGCGGCGCGCCTTTAAACGCGGCCTTTGCCGAAGATATTGAAGCGGATGCTTATTGTCGGGATGCGGCCGTCGCCGTAGAAACAGCCAAGAAATTTATGCAGATTAAGCGAGCAGGGTAAGGCGAGGTTGCGAGGTTACGAGGTTGCGAGGTTTAGCTTCGCCGCTCCGCCACTTCGCAACTCCGCTCAATTTAACCATGACACAAACACAGTACGATACGATCATTATTGGCGGCGGCTCGGCGGGCAGCGTGTTGGCGAATAGGTTGAGCGCCGACCCGGCGCATCGCGTTCTGGTGTTGGAAGCCGGACGGCCGGATTACAAATGGGATATTTTCATCCACATGCCGGCCGGACTGACGTTCCCCATCGGCAGCAAATTTTACGATTGGATGTACGAATCGGAGCCAGAACCGTTTATGCACAACCGGCGCATTTATCATGCACGCGGTAAAGTGTTGGGCGGTTCCAGCAGCATTAATGGCATGATTTACATTCGCGGCAACGCGATGGATTATGAAAAGTGGGCGCAGGATGAGGGTATGGAACAGTGGGATTATGCGCACTGCCTGCCTTACTTCATGCGCGCCGAAAATCGTCTACTTGGCGGCGATGAGTATCACGGCGTTGACGGCCCGCTGATTTTGGAGACCGGCCCGTGCCAAAACCCGCTGTTCCACGCTTTTTTTGAGGCGGTTCAGCAAGCAGGCTATGCACTCACCGACGATGTCAATGGGTACCGACAGGAGGGGTTTAGTCCCTTTGACCGTAATATCTATCGCGGTCGCCGCCTGAGCGCTTCCCGCGCTTACATCCATCCAGTCAAAAAGCGGCCTAATCTCACAGTGATGACCCGCGCTTTGGCGACGAAGGTCATTTTTGAAGGCAAGAAAGCGGTCGGGGTTGAGGTGGTGAGGAACGGCCC
>JANTGY010000310.1 GCA_024762695.1 Anaerolineae bacterium | reverse complement strand
CGGCTGGGACGCGCTTCCTCATTGTAATTGGCGATGATGTCCAACGACTCCTCGTAAGCGTGAACCAGCTCCAAACTACGCGCGATTAAGCTCTTAAACGGGTTGTACTCCGGCACGGTAAAGCCGATTTCGGACGCAACTGCGCGCGCTTGGGGCGACAACTTCTCAAAATTCAGGTTGACACGCGCCATTGGGCCGACGAAATAGCTTTTGCCCGCTTCCGAGTAGCGCGAATGAAGCGCGTTGGAATGTTCCACATGCTCCTCAACAAAATGCTGCTCGTACTCTTCCATGGGGATGTTCAGCCCGGTGGAAGAAACGAAGTTGCCCTCGTTAATCGGGTATTCGTCAGGATGAGAGAGGGATACGAACTCGTAATCGTCCACGATAAAATCGGGATAATCCAGCGTCGCCGCCCAGCGGACGGTGTTCATCGCCGCTTCCAGTCCCCATTCCAGGTCGGGAATCATCGCTTTCAAATCGGCCGGTTGGGGGGCTTTGTAAAAGCCGCCCACACAAACGGAGATGGGATGAATCTCCCGCCCGCCGATGATGGTCATCAGTTGGTTGCCGATTTTTTTCATCCGCAAGCCTTGCTCGACTAACGGCCGTAACTGTGGATCGCCCGCCATCGAAATAGCCGATTCATGGCCGATAAAGTCCGGGGCATGCAGCATATAAACATGCAAGCCATGACTTTCAATCCATTCCCCCAGATAAAGCAAGCGGCGTAACGGCCGTACACTCTCCGGCGGCGTAATCCCCAAAGCCTTCTCCAGCGCGTGCGCCGCGCTCATCTGATACGCCACCGGGCAAATGCCGCAAATACGCGCCGTAATATCCACCGTCTCCTGATAGCCGCGCCCGCGCAAAAAGCCTTCAAAAAACCGGGGCGGCTCATAGATATTCAACTGCACATCCCCCACCTCATCGGCCACAATCTTCACCCGCAGCGCGCCTTCCCCCTCAACCCGCGCCAGATAATCCACATTGATTCGTTTTTCTGCCATGTTTTAATCCTCAATAGCTAGAGCTAGAGTACAGAGCTAGAGGAAAGCGCCCTCTAGCTCTAGCTCAATCCTCTAGCTGTCCTCAAATTGCTCGCTCGCCTCGCGGAAAGCCGGTAAATACCCATTAAAACTGCGGAACGCCCGTGACACTTCGGCTCGGCTTTGCCCCAGTTCGACAAAATGCTCGCCCAAAGAAAGCGGATTCGGCGTTTCCACCGGGCCAAAACAGCCGTAGCAGCCGCGATTGTAAGCCGGGCAAAGCGCGTTACAACCCGCCTGCGTCGCCGGGCCAAGACAGGGGATGCCCTGCGCCACCATCACGCAAACCGTGCCGCGCCATTTACATTCCATGCAGACGCTGTATTCCGGTACGCGCGGTTTGCGTCCAATTAACAGCGATGTTACAAGCTCCAAAAGCTGCGATTTGCTAATCGGGCAGCCGCGCAGTTCAAAATCTACCGGCACATAATCGCTAATCGGATGCGATTTTGCCAGCGTATCAATGTATTTCGGCGTGGCGTAAACCGTGTGGATGTACTCATTCACATCCGTCCAGTTGCGTAATGCCTGAATACCGCCCGAAATCGCGCACGCGCCAATCGAAACCAAGAACCGGCTCTCACGGCGCGCTTCTTTAATCTTTTCAATCTCTTCGTCAGTCGTCACCGAGCCTTCGACCAGGGTCACATCATATGGCCCCTCCAGCATCCGCCGGCTCGCTTCGGCAAAATAAGCAATTTCCACCGCCCCGGCAATCGCCAACAGTTCATCTTCACAATCCAGCAGCGATAACTGGCAGCCATCGCATGAAGCAAACTTAAAAACAGCTAATCTTGGTTTATGTCCGGGACTCATTAGAATTCCTCCACGCTAAAGAATGGCTCAACGCGATCATAGCTCAATACTGGGCCTTCTTTGCACAAGAAGAAGGGGCCGTATTGGCAGTGGCCGCAAAAACCGACGGCGCATTTCATATTCCGTTCCAGTGAGACAAAAATACGCTCCTTGGGGATACGCCGGGCCAACGCTTCATACACCACAAAGCGCATCATTATTTCCGGGCCGCAGGTAAAAATGACCGTTTTACGGCCGTCAGGACGCATCTTGTAAAACATCATCGGCACAACGCCCACATTGCCCCGCCAATTTTTATCGGCCCGATCAACAGTCACGATGACTTCGATACCGTGTTCGCGCCAGGCATCATACTCATCCGGGTAAAGCAAATCGCCGGGTTCTCGCGCGCCGGAAAGAATGGTCACTTTGCCATACTTTTCCCGGTGGCGGATAACGTGATAAATAGCCGGCCGCAGTGGAGCCAACCCAATGCCGCCGCCCACGATGATCAAATCTTTGCCCTCGGCGCTTTCAACCGGCCAGGCGCTGCCGTAAGGGCCGCGCACGCCAATCGTCGCCCCCTTCTTCAGTTTTGCCAACGCGCCCGTCACATTGCCCGCTTCGCGGATGGTGTGCAGCAATGTTCCCGGCTGGCCGGGGTCGGAGCTGATGGAGATGGCGACTTCGCCGATGCCGGGCAGGTAGAGCATATTAAATTGGCCGGGCAAGAATTGGTACTGTTCGCGGATATGATCGTCGGTGAAAGACAAGGTGTAAGTGGCAATGTCGGGGGCTTCGTATTGAATGCGGGTGATGACGGCCGTTTCCGGAACCATCGCATCCGCCTGACCATTCAAGGCTGTCGTCGTTTGTTGCATTAAAACAGTCATGATTGCCCTCCTCGTATCGCTGCCGCTTCTTCAGTAAGGTCAATCCCCACCGGACACCAGGTAATACAGCGGCCGCAGCCCACACAACCCAACGTCCCAAACTGCGCTTCCCAGGAGGCCAGCTTATGCGTCAACCATTGCCGGTAGCGGGCGCGAATGTTGGGGCGCAAATTGCCGCCGTGAACATGGGAAAAATCAGGATTGAAACAGGAATCCCACACCCGCACCCGCTCCGTCTTGCCCCCTGTCAAATCGCTTACATCCTGCACATCGGAGCAGAAGCAGGTCGGACAAACTAACGTACAGTTCATGCAGGAGAGGCAGCGTTCGGCAACCTCGTCCCAGCGCGGATGGTCTAAATTATCCAGCAAAATTTCGGGTAAATCGGCCGTGTCCAGGCTGCGCCCCATCCGCATTTCGGCATCCAGCATCAATTGGCGGGATTGATTCAACTCATACGACCCTGCTGGCCGCCAATCGCAGTCGGCCAGCATTTCGCCCCCTAATTCAGAGCCAATTTCTAGCAAAAAGCTCTCGTCCAATTCGGTCAGCGACAAATCAAAGCCATTCTTGACTTTGGGGCCGGTCTGCATAGAAACGCAAAAACAAGTTTCGCCCGGCTGCGTGCAGTTGACGGCCAGGATAAATGCCCGTTCGCGCCGTTTTTTGTAATGGGGGTCTGTTACCTGCCCTTCCAGGAAAATGCGGTCTTGGATGGCGATGGCCGCCAGTTCGCAGCCGCGCACGCCAATGAAGGCGTACTGGGGCGACTCTTTGTTGGCGGTAAATTCAACGCCATCGCCGTTTTGTTGGGCTGAAAACAGGGTCAGTTTGGGCGGATAAAGAAATTTTTTCCATGAATGGGGGCCGACGACGTAATTGAAGTAACGGCCGTCCCCCGCCTCCTCCAACCGATATGTCCCCGGCCCCTGCTCATCCGTCCAGCCAACCGGCAAATCGTCCATCTGGCCGATCTCTTCATAAACGATGGCCTCTTCGCGCACCGTCGGGCCGACCAACGTGTAATTGGCAGCCTGCAAAGTGGAAAATAGTGTTTGCAACGCATCTTTGGCAATCACAATATGCTTGCCCGGCATTGGAATTGAATTGGTCATTGACGTTTACTCCGTTGATTGTGAATACATGTTAAGCAGTTGCAAGCGCGTGGCCGACAACCGTCCTGCGATGACATTCGTCAGCCGTCGGAAGATGAAATACCCTAAATCATGATCGGCCTCGCTAATTTCGCGCAACCTTCGACTGTCAAAACCAATGGCAACAGTTGGCTGCACCGCGCGAGCGCCGGTGGTGCGCGTGCCAATCACCGGCATCACGCCCGACCAGCCAAACAAATCATTTTCGCCCAGGGTCAGGATGGTAATCTGGCCTTGATTGGGAACATATTTTTCCAGAGCGACGCGGCCTTCTACGATTAGATACAAATAATCATGCTGGTCGCCTTCGCGGAAGATGGTTTGGCCTTCTGACCAGGTTACTTCCGTCGCAATTTCCACTAATTTCTGAAAGTGCGCCGGTTTCAATACCTTAAACCAGGGATTCTGGCGCAGTTTATCTGCGAGCATCTTGCCTCCAATTGTCCAGGTAGGGGAAGAATTATCCGTTGTCAATAAATTGCATGCCTACGGCCTGTTCAGGCCGTCACTTACATGATATTGAGAAAAATTTCACAAATAAGTGACATTCTTCATATATTTAGCAGAGTAAAAGCACGTTTGTGAAAATAGGCGCAATTGGGTCTTTCCCCCCACCATTCGGTAAGTTGGCACAAAAAAAGACCTGGCCCTTTTTGGGGTCAGGTCTTCGAGATTGATGAAATTATCAGCCGGGAGGTGTTAAACGGCCGTTTCTGCCACACTAGGTCTAAATTTGTAACCGTACACAATCATCCCTTCCGGCCCGTCGGCGCGCAGCTTGCGCGTGACCATCTCCACCGGCATCCCAATGTGAACATCCGCTTGGTCAATGTCCGTCAACTGGGCGGTGACCAGCGGCCCCTCGGCCAG
>JANTGY010000309.1 GCA_024762695.1 Anaerolineae bacterium | reverse complement strand
TGACAAATCGTTCTAGCGCAATTTACCAAATCGGGCTACGTTTTATCCCCGTGCAAATCATTCCCCCCACCCTCGACGACGACATCGTTTCCGTTTGTGACTGGCTGGATTGGCTGGATGACAAGCGGGTGTTGTTGACGCTGCCTGAGGGGGAAACGGCCGTTCAACCAAATACAAAAACACCTCTGGATTGTGTGTAGAAATTCTGGTATGATGCCAGCCAATCAAATTACAAACATCAATCTTAAAAAGGAAATTCCTGTTGGAATACAAGACGAAACTAAACGTCATCGCGATGGACGGCCCGGCCGCTTCGGGCAAATCAACTATTGGTTATATGCTGGCCCAGGAACTGGGCTTTCTCTTTTTGGACACAGGCTGCATGTATCGGGCAACCACATTGGCCGCTTTGCTTCAAGGAGTAGATGTGGCCGACGAAACGGCCGTTACCGCCCTCTCCCGCGCCATCCACATGGATATTAAGCCGCCCGCCGACGAGGGAGACGGCCGTCAATACACCACGCTTTTGGAAGGCCGAGACGTCACCTGGGATTTACGCTCGCCTGACGTTGATACCCACGTCTCATTGGTTTCCAGTTATGTTGGCGTGCGGGAAGAAATGGTGCGCCGTCAGCGCGAATTTGGCTTACGCGGCCAGGTCGTCATGGTTGGACGCGACATCGGCACCGTCGTCTTGCCCGACGCGCCGCTCAAGCTGTACATCACCGCCAGCGCCGAGGAACGCGCCCGCCGCCGCTGGGTTGACCGGCAGGAACAAGGCCACGCCAACAGCTACGACGCCATCCTGGCCGACGTACAACGCCGCGATGAATTCGACAGCAATCGCCAGCATTCGCCGCTGCGCCCCGCCGACGACGCTATCATCATAGACACAACGGATCGATCGGCATTGCAGATTATGCAAGATATTATGGCGATGGTTTAGGTGAAAACGGGAAAGTCGTTTGAATTAGGAAAACGGGAGAATCCCCCAACGATGGCTCATTAAAGCCGTCAGCGCCCCAATCGAATCAATGAGCACATCCAGCCATTGCCCATTACGCCCCGGCACAAAGGTTTGATGATATTCATCGCTGACAGCATATAAAACGGCGATAATAAAGGCGATGGCATACGGCCGTTTCGCCTCCCCCACCGCCCACAGCGCCAACCAGGCCAACACGGCATAAGCCAGGAAGTGCGCCCCTTTCTTAATCAACAAATCCCATACGCCAAAAGAGGGAATGTCGGTCTTGGCTTGGCCCGACAGGACGAAGATGAGGCCCATCCAGGTTAATAGAGGCAGCCAGCGCACGGCCGTTTGTCGCCAGGAACGGCCGTTTACCACCACTCAAATTCCTTGCCCAAGCGGATGACCCACCAGGCAACCAGGCCAAGCGCCGCCAAAGGTAGCAAATAGCGCAGCGCGCCGATACCGCCCAATCGGGCGACAACCACTAAAAACACAATCCCCACGCCAATCATCAACCGGCGGGAATAATAGCCAGTCGGGTTCGTTTCCTGATCGTGCGCTTTTTGGCAAGAACGGCCGTTGCCCACCCGCAGCCACGTCCTATCCATCGCCCACTGACAGCCACAATTGCGGCATTGAAACAAAACGTCAGTCGTCCCATTCGGTAAACTATCGATCCGCTTCAAAACCTCGCCGCCACAATGGGCGCAGTCATGCCCAGTGTCTTCCCAAGTCGTCTTCGTCTCAAACATTTTTATGGATAAGCAGCAGGAAGTAAGCCTGTCGTCCCTCGCTTCCTACTCCTTACTTCTTACTCCCTCCCTACAATCGCTGGCAAATGTCCAGCAGCAAGTTGTACACGCTGTTGTCGCTAACATACACAAAGCCGCCGCACACCTGACAGGTAGCCTGAAATTCCATATCGGAACCCTTCACTTGCTCCCAATCACCCAGCAAATGCCCCTGAATACTGGCCGACGCTTCCACTTCGCGCTGTCGTCGTTCCAACTGCTCCCGCCGAGAAGCCATTTCAGCCATATTAGCCTGTTCAGATGCGCCAATAATGGAGCGAACGGCCGTTGCCTGCACCAAATTATCAGGCACATTGAGCGGCAAATCATTCACCTTCTCCACCAACAACCGCAGCACATCCGCCAGAGATTCCCGCGTCTCTTTATCATAACGCTCCACCAAGGAACCTTCTTCCAAGACGCTCACCAAATAATGCAAAGCCAATTCCAACTGGGCTAACTTTGTCTGCTCTGTTTGATCCATTGCCAATCACTCCTTCGAAAATAGCGGGGGGTGGGGGATTAAGAGATTGATTATTAAAAATCTCCCAATCCCCTCATCCCCGCTTTTGATTTATGGTGTTGAGCTTGCGCTCATGTTATCCCCTCGTAAATAATTCACCGCAAAAGCGCAAATGACGCAGAGCAAAAGAAGTATCCCCGTTCATTCGCATCCAATTTTTGTTCATTCCGACTGCCGATTCAAACCATCGAATTGCGACTTAATCATATCCCGTTCGGCCGTTTTACGGGCGATTTTTCGCTCCAAATCAGCGGCAATCTCGGCCAACAAATCACGTCCTTGCCGTCGGGCCAGCTTCGCTTCCAAAGCCAACTCAACGCTGGCTCGATTGTGCAGGTTTTTGACCTCCAGGTCAATCTCTTGCACGCGGCGGCGGCAGCGACGAATCTCTTTTTCCAACGCTTCAACCATTTCTGTTTCTGATTGACCGCGCGGGGCGGCGCGATGAGGCGACGTCTCCATTTCCGCTGCAAAGACCAACAGTTCCGTTAAACTGCGGGCCGCGTAAGCGTCGTTGATGGCCGTCATCTTCTCGGTGCGATAGGCGCGGTCGGCTTCATCGGCTGCCAAATCAGGATGAAAACGGCGAGCCAACTGTCGGTACAGCTTTTTAATTTGCGCTTTTGTCGCCGCGCTGGGCGGTGACGGCGGCGCGGGCGCCGCATCGACTGGCTGCTGCCAGGTGCGCCGGAACTGCTCATCGGCGGAACGGTAATCACTGCCAAAAACTTGCTTATTGCGCCGCCGCTTGATGCGATCCAGATAATCATTAACCTCAGCTTCCAAATTGGCAAGCTGGGTCATCATGAAACCGGCTCGCGCTTCAAATTCAGCCTCAAAAGCGCGAATATCAGCCATCCGGTCAGCCAAATCGGTTTCGGCGTCAATCAGATCGTCTTGCGCTTGCGCCAATGTGGCGCGCAAGCGGGCCAGTTTTTCATGAATCGTTTCCGACTGCCAAGTCATATGCGTAGTTTATCCTAGAGAGGGCTTGTTCCCAAAAGAAGACGGCCGTCGCTGCCAAATTGAGATGGAATTAGACACAATCCATTTTAAGCGGCCATTTTTTGGCAGCGCCCCCTTTTTGTGCTATTATCATCCGGCTCTCACGCCTCTGTGAATGCAAAAATTAACAGAGAAGCGATTATTACGGAGGATTTGGATTTGGCTAATATACAATCTGCTAAGAAGCGAATTCGGCAAACGGCGAGACGGACAGCGCATAACCGCATGTACTTGGCTGCGGCTCGGACTCATGTCAAAAAAGCGAACCAGCTTATCAAAGCTGGGGAATTGGACGACGCGGAAACGGCCGTGCGCGAAGCATGCAGCACGCTGGACAAAGCGGCCCGCAAGCATGTTTTGCATCCCGGCAACGCCAGCCGTCGCAAAGGCCGCCTGATGGCTAAACTAGCCTCAGCGCAAGCCGCCGCGAAATAAATTCGCATTATACCCCGGTATAAACGAGCGCCGCCCGAAAGGGCGGCGTTTTTGTTTTCTGAATAATTTTGATCCGCTAAATTCTTGTCGCTAGGCTCCATCCGCCTCAGAAATCAGTTCGGGGATAGTAAAAATGTACCCCTTCCCGCGCACAGTCTTAAGCAATAGAGGGCGGGCTGGGTCATCTTCAATCATCTCGCGCATCCAGCGAATGTGAACGTCCAGCGTGCGCGTATCGCCCACATAATCCGTCTTCCACACATTTTGCATAAGCTGACGCCGGCTCACCACTTCATTGGGATGGTTGATAAATTCTTCCAATAAAAGGGCCAATTTAGGCGTCAGGCGATGCTCTCCCTGCTCGTTTACCTCAACCGACGGCTTAGAACGATATAAAGTAACCGGCCCACAGCGCACCACTTTTTCGTCAGCTTTATCGGCTGGAAGCAATGTCTTAATGCGATTTAACAGTTTGCGGGACGTGTAGGGATGCACCAGATAAATATCCGCTTCAGCAGAACGATCTTCAGGGGAATCGGCGGCACGGCTGTGAATAATTGGCGTTTCGCCCAAAGCGCGCCGGAGCCGCAAACAACTGCGCGCTCCGCTCGACCGCATGGCCGAGGCATCGAAAACTACCAAGTTTGGCGCGTTGTTCTGGGCCAGAGTAAGGGCGGCGGCTCCAGTATGGGCAACGTGTAAGATATAACCCGCCTTTTCGAGCGCAGGCCCCATAGAATTGGCCCCTGCCCCCTTGCCCTCCACCAAAAGAATAACCGCCTCCTGCATAAACCAATCCCTTCCTTAAAAAATCGCCGATGTGTGTATGAGACATTATAAGCATAAACCATCGCCGCGCAAATCAAATAGGTAACAGTTTCAGGACTTTTCCAAACTCATAATAAATTTTTCAGTTTGGGCAATGCTGCGCGTCAAACTTATATTTTGTGAGCCGGGTTATTACCCGCACGAGGGCGCTTCGCGCCCCGTGCGGGTGTGGGCAAAGGGGTTTTTTCAATTTTTGGGGTCAAAGACCC
>JANTGY010000308.1 GCA_024762695.1 Anaerolineae bacterium | reverse complement strand
CCGGCCGCTTCTTGGATGAAAGCGCGGCGCAAACGGGTCCATTTGCGGAGCGAAGGGATATGCTTCAGTAGTTCGTCGGCCGCTTCGCGGTCGGCTTCAAAATTGGCGATGCCGCCCAGTAAATAGTCGAACACACGGGCCATATTGGGCACGGCCGTGTCCAAAAAAGTCTCGGCTTCGGGCGTCATGAACTGGGTATTTGCCGGCGACATCGATTAATTTGGCTCCTGCGCTTCGGGCATAGTTTCGCTGATTTGCCGGCCTAATGTCAGCTCCACAGCTTCGCCGCCAACCAGTTCGGACAGCGATTGCAAGCCAATGCGGACAATTTCGTTGACATCGGTGGAACGATACATCTGGCCGCTAATCTGGTTGAGTTTCTGCTGGCGTTGGGCGCGGGCTTCAACGCGGGCCAGCAAGCGGGCGTTTTCCAGGGCGATGGCTAATTGGTCGCTGATGGTTTGCAGCGCGCTCATCAATTCGGGGCCAAAAGCGTGCGGTTCGGCGCTTTGGATGGTCAGCGCGCCGCTGACCTGGCCGCGTACGCGCAGCGGCAAAGCGGCTTCAGAGCGGGTTTGGGGCAAGTGTGGATTGGCTTGCCAGGTAGGGCAGTCGGCGGTGTCCTGGCACAGTTGGGGCTGCCCGCTGGCGGCGGCCAATCCGATTAAAGAATCACCGCCGATTTCCAGGGTATGCCCGGCTTGCATTTGGATGCGGCCGGGCTGGCCCGTGCCCGCTCTAAGCGCGGCTTGGGCTGTTGTTGGGTCGATTAAATAAAGCCCCACATAATAAAGTGTGAACCGCTCGCGTATGAGGTCTACGGCTTGCTGCATTAAGGTTTCGCTGTCCAAAATACCGGTGGTGGCGGCGGCGAATTCGGCGGCGGCTTGCAGTTGGATGCGCTGCTCCGACTGAGCGGTTAGCGCGGTTTCGACGGCTTCAAATTGGATGAGGTTATGGATGGCAATGGCCATGGAACTGGCGACGGCCGTTAACAATTCGATGTCGCGCGGGTCAAAAGGCGTGTCATTTTCTACGGCCAGCACGCCAATCAATTCGTTGGCAACGATCATGGGTAAACCCAGCCAGGCGCCAAAATCGGAGCCGACGGTTACGGAATGCAGCTTTTCGTACCATTCGCCCATCTGATCGTTGATGTGCAGCGCCTCGCGGGCGCGGACGACGTAACCGCTAAACCCTTCGTTAATGGAAATGGGCGGAATGGCTGATAAGTCTACTTCTTGACCGTGCTCGTACCCGTAAATCCAGTGCAGCTTGTCTTCGGCGGGGGTGAGCAGGGAGATGGACATGCCGGTGGCGTCCACCAATCCCATGATTTCGCGGCGGGCGCCTTTGAAGATGGCGTCTTGCGTTGGGGCCAGGGAGAGGATGTCGCTTAAGCGGTACAAAGCGCTGAGTTCGGCGACCCGCCCTTTGGCTTCGGAGGCGAGGGTGATATTTTCCAGGGAGACGGCCGTTTGGTTGGCAATGGCTTGGGCTAACTGTACATCGCCTGTTGAAAAGCGGGCTTGATTGTCGCCGCGAAAGATTTCGGCGGCTCCAATTGCATAAGCGCCGCGCAGCAATGGCACAATCATGCGTTCGCCTGGCGTCGGATTAAGCAAGCGTTTATCCGTTTCAATGGGCGGCCCGTCGGCAATGGCGCGAATGATGGGTTGGCGGGATTGTAAGGCAATTTCCAACCCCTCGCGCAGCGGCGGCTGGGCGACGATGGCTTGCCGATCAAATGTTTCTGCGCCATCAGGCTGCGACCGGGTGTAGACAATGCGTCGCGTTAATTCATTATTGTTCGGCGTCCAGCTAAAGATGACGCACTTTTGCGCGTCGAATTGGCGGGCAAACATTTGCGCTGCGCGATGGAACACTTCGTCGGAGCGCATAGCGTAAGCCAGCGTCGTGTTCAAATCCAGCAGCGCTTTCGTTTCGGTAAGCGAACGTTCGGTCTGGGCAAAAAGGCGGGCGTTATCGATATTGATGGCGACCTGGTTGGCAATGATGCGAAAAATGGCAATGTCTTCATCCTGAAAATGATGCAGGCGATTACTTTGAAAGTCTAACGCGCCCAGTAATTGTTCCCTGGCAATCAAGGGGATGGCAAGTTCAGAACGGGTTTCAATCAACAGCGCTTCGCTTTTGTAAAAAGGATCAAGCGTTACATCGGGGGCTACGCGCGCTTGCCGGTTGGCAGCGGCCCAGCTAATGATGGATTGATCGTCGAGGGCGAGTCGGTAGCTGTTTTGTTTGAATCGCAGGCCAATGGTTCCCGTCGCTTCGCGTAGGACCAGGTTTTTTTGGTTGTCATCGAGCAAATAAAGCGAAACGTGGTACAGGTCGAACTGTTCTTGCAGCAGGTGGGTGATGTCGTGGAGAAGGTCATCCAGATCGAGGCGAGCGCTGGTGATGCGGCTGATGTTGACACTGCGTTGGAATTGCTGCGTGCGCCGTTGTAACTGCTGGGTGTTTTCTTGCAAATGATTGACGGTGAGCCAAATGAGGATGGTGAGACCGAGGGTGGCGATGGCCGAGGCAGTTAAATCGGGTAAAAGGGCGTGGTCGCCGAAAACATCGTTGCCGATGGCGGGGACGATGATGGAGACGATGATGAGGGCGGCGTAAACGGCGCTGGCTTGAATGGAATGGATGAATGCGGTGGCGATGATGACGGCTAAAAGTAAATGGGGGATGGCGGCGATGGCTGGATTGGTCCAAAAGGCGATGAGATGAAGGAGGGTGAAGACGACGAAATAACTATGGGCGGCAAGGCGGGGACGGCCGTTTCTGAGTATGAGTAGAGACATGATGGCCCAGGCGGCCAGGACAATGACGATAGTCAGCGCCAATGGTCTTGGCAGTTGGGCGGGGGGAATCAGGGTGGTTAAGGTCTGCCCTATGGCAATGACCGACAAAACCAGGATAAAAACCTGAAGCAGTCGGCCGCGTCGGTGCACATCGGGGTAGTTGGACCGGATTTGGAACAGATGCGAACGGGCCAGGAAAGAGGGGAGGCTCATCTCAAATGCCTAAATCCCAGATTTCCTCCCCAGTCAAGATTTGACGAATTTGTTCCGGGAAGAGATCGGCATCCAGGGGTTTGGCCAGGAAACCATCAAAACCGGCTTCGCGCGCTTTATGGAGTTCATCGGCGCTGCTGTGCGCGGTGACGGCGACGACTTTTGTGTTTTTCAAATGCGCATCTTCCCGAATTTGACGCAGGGCTTCGTAGCCATCTTCATGCGGCAAGCGTAGATCCATGAGGATGAGGTTGACGCGCGGCATGGTGTTGGCGAAATCTACCACGCCCCAGCCGGTGGTTTTCCATTCGCATTTTTGGATGCCCATGAAGGCCAGAAGCCGGGCAATCAGTACGAAATTGGATACGTTGTCTTCAACGACCAGGATATGGGCGTCTTTGGGATCGATTGGCGTTTTGACGGCCGTTTGAGAATTGTTCATGATTAACTCTCACCATTGGGAATTAAGTTGTTTTGGATGTTACCAAGCAAGATGTGTTAATCCTGTGCGATTATCCAAGTCTTTACCAATACGTTATTGCGTACATTATTGCGTCTATGATACTGATAAATGTGGCGTTTTGCCGTTAAGGAGACGCAAAAATAGGGTTGAAATAAGCATTAAAGGCGATGTTAGCGGCGATTTTGGTTGGTGGGATGCGACAAATAATTGTGTAATTGTCGTTTGGGTTAGGTTATGTTCAACTCCGCAGACGATTATAGGCGATGAAACTTAATTTGTAACTTTCGATCCGTAGGTAAACAGTCCTACCCTATTGCGTTTGCCGCCTGTTTGACGAGTCGTTACACTTCAGGGAGCGCGTTTGCTCCAATGCAGGAGAGGAAAAATGCGTCAATGAATGAACTGTTGAGATAAAAACGTAATGGACCAAAAATCTTTTCATACGCTGGAATTTGATAAAGTTCTCGATATCCTGGCGGAATATACCAGTTTTAGCGCTGGCGAAGCCCTGGCTCGCAGTTTGCAGCCGACGACGGATTTGTTTGAAGCGCGACAGCGGCAAGCGGAGACGCGAGAAGCGGCGTTGCTGCTGGATACGCACAGCAATATCACCATTGGCGGGGCGCGGGATGTGCGCCAGTCGGTGGATAATGCGCTGCGTGGCTTTACGCTGCCGGCCGAGGATTTGCTGGCGGTGCGCGGCACGATTGCCGCTGCCCGCAATTTGCGCCGTCAATTGATCAAAGCCGAGGATGAGTTTCCCCAATTGGCCGACATCGCTCATTTGATTGAGGAGTGTCCGGGAATTGTGTCGGCGATTGGCAATACGATTGATGAGCGGGGTGAGGTATTGGACAGCGCCAGCCAGAAATTAGCCAAAATTCGGCAGGAGCAGAGAACGATTCACGGCCGTATCCAGGACAAACTCCAGCGCATCCTGCAAAGCAGCCAAAACCAGTATTTGCAAGAGCCGCTTGTGACGATGCGAAACGGCCGTTACGTTCTCCCCGTCAAAGCTGACGCCAAAGGGCGCATCAAAGGCATCGTTCACGACCACAGCGGCAGCGGGGCCACCCTCTGGATGGAACCCATCGGCACAGTTGAACTCAACAACGAATATCGCGGCCTGCATCTGCAAGAGCAGGAAGAAATCAACCGCATCCTGGCCGAACTATCCGCCAAAATTGCCGACCAGGGCGATTCCATCAAAAGAGTCGTTGAGCGCATGGCAGAATTAGATTTGATTTTTGCCCGCGCCCGGTATGCGGCCG
>JANTGY010000307.1 GCA_024762695.1 Anaerolineae bacterium | reverse complement strand
TGTCGTTGACGGTGACTTTTTCGCCTTCGGGCAGGGCGGCGTTGATTTGTTTGCGCAGGGCCAGCGCCGGCGCCATGTCAATGTCGGTGGTGACGTAGAAATGGGGCACGCTGGTTTTGCTTTCGGTCATGCGGCGGCCGATTGCTTGCCGCAGTCGTGTCGTGGGCATCTCTTCGCTGTCCGGTCCGGCCGGGATTGGCGTGAAGGCTGTTGGCGCGGGCGCGGCGGCGGCAGGATGGTATGCTTCTACGTCGGCTTTGCGGATACGGCCGTCTGGCCCACTCCCCGCCACCAAGCGCAAATCCACACCCTTATCCTTCGCAATTCGCCGGGCGACCGGCGTCGCCTTCACCCCGCCGGGGAATTCGCCATTTGCTGGGACTGGCGCGGCAATTGTTGGAGAAGCAACGGCCGTTTTACCCGAAGGCTCTTCCTCTAGCTCTCGCTCTAGCTCTATCTCTCGCTCTAGCTCTTGCTCGCCGCCCATCAAAGCCGACACATCCTCCCCCGCCTCGCCGACAATCGCCAGATTGCCGCCGACGGCGACCACATCGCCCGGATCGGCCAGCAGTTGCAACAGAACGCCGCTGGCTTGCGCTTCCAGTTCCAGCGTCGCTTTATCCGATTCAATTTCGGCGACGATGTCGCCTTTATTCACCGAATCGCCAACGGCCATAAGCCAATTGTTTAACACCGCTTCGCGCATATCAAAGCCCAGTTTGGGCATGACAATAAATTCAGCCATTACAACACCTCCCGGTAGGCGGTTCGGGAATTGGAATTCCTGAACCATGTCTGGAGTGTGTATCGGGAATTGGAATTCCCGATGCCAGTTTGGGTAATAAATTCAGCCATTACACAATCTCCTTGACGGCGGCGATGACTTTATCCACATTGATCAAAGCCGACTGCTCTAACTCGCGCGAGTAGGGCAGCGGCGCTTCTTCCTGGGCCACGCGCTTGATGGGCGCGTCCATGTAGTCAAATCCTTCTTCTTGAATCCGCGCCGCGATTTCGGCGCCAATGCCGTAAGAGCGATGCCCTTCTTCGACGATGACGGCTTTGAAGGTTTTTTGGAATGATTTGAGGACGGGAGCCATGTCTAACGGCCGTAACGTCCTTAGATCCACCACTTCCGCCTCAATCCCTTCCTTCGCCAGCTTCTCCGCCGCTTCCAGCGCGACCTGCAAGCCCTGAGCATAAGCCACAATCGTCACATCCGAGCCTTCCCGTTTTACATCAGAAACGCCGATGGGAACCACATAATCCCCTTCCGGCACTTCGCCGCGCACCTGGTACAGCGTGGCATGCTCGATGAACAACACCGGGTCGTCGGTGCGAATTGCCGCCCGCAGCAGCCCTTTGGCGTCATACGGCGTGCTGGGCGAAACGACCTTCAGGCCGGGGAAATGGGCAAAAATCACGTCCGGTGTGTGGCTGTGCGTGGCGCCTAATTGGCGGCCGCCGCCGCCCGGCGCGCGCAGCACCAGCGGGACGCGCATCTGCCCGCCAAACATGTAGTGCATCTTGGCGGCGTGATTGACGATGGCGTCAAAGGCCACGAAGGCAAAGTTGATCGTCATAAATTCGGCGATAGGTCGCAGTCCGGCCATCGCCGCGCCAACGGCCGCGCCGCCGATGACCATTTCGGAAATGGGGGTGTCGCGCACGCGGCGCGGGCCAAACTCATCGTAGAAACCGCGTGTGACGGCATAGGTGCCGCCCCACACGCCTACTTCTTCCCCCATGATAAAAACCCGCTCGTCGCGGTGCATTTCTTCGCGCAGCGCATCGGTAAGCGCTTGTCGCATGGTTATTCGTGCCATTGTAATCTCCAGCTTTTAGCGGTTAGCTCTTAGCTGTTAGCTGTTAGCTGGTAGCTTTAAGCTAATTGCTAATTGCTAACGGCTAATAGCTAATTGCTAATTCTCAACGTAAATATCCGTAAACAGTTCTTCCGGCGCGGGCAGCGGGGAAGCTTCGGCAAATTCGACGGCTGCGTTTAGTTCGGTTTCAACGGCCGTGTCAATCGCGTCCAATTCATCCTTGCCGGCAATCTTTTCCTTCAAGATGTGCCGCTCCAGGATGCCGATGGGATCGTCTTCGCGCCATTTTTCCACTTCTTCTTTGGTGCGATAGCGCAGCGGATCGCCCATGCTGTGGCCTTCGAAGCGATAAGTCATGATTTCGAGGAACTGCGGCCCTTTGCCGTCCCGGATGGCGGACAGCGCTTTTTGCGTTGCTTCGTGGACGGCAAAAACGTCCATCCCATCCACCTGCGCGGCGGGGATGTTGTAGCCGCTGGCTTTTTGCATGATGTTGGAGGTGGCGGAATGGCGGTCAACGGCCGTGCCCATCCCGTACTGATTATTCTCGCAAATCCACAACACCGGCAAATCCCACACGCCCGATAAATTCAGCGATTCGTGGAAATAGCCAATGTTCGTCGCCCCATCGCCAAAATAGCAGAGGACGGCCGCATCTGTGCCATTGTACTGTTCAGCCAACGCCAGCCCCGTCGCCAACGACAAATGGGCGCCGACAACCGCGTGGCCGCCCCAAAAGCGGCGCTCCACATCGGCCAGATGCATTGAGCCGCCCTTGCCCTTGCTGACGCCGGTCGCTTTGCCTAACATCTCGGCCATAATCAGCTTCGTGTCCGAGCCAATGGTTAGGGCGTGGCCGTGATCGCGGTAAGCGGTAATAACATGATCGGTTTCCTGCTTGGCGTTAATCGAGCCAACAGCCACCGCTTCCTGCCCGATGTAGAGATGCAGGAAGCCGCCGATTTTGCCTAATTGATAAAGCTCCGAGCTGCGCTGCTCAAAGCGGCGGATTAGCGTCATTTGACGATACCAATCCAGAATGGTTGCTTTGTCCATCTAATGCTCCTAGTTTTGTAATGAATGCTGAGTGACGAGGACTGAGTCATCCTCTAATTGTGCTGAAAAGCGGTGTCAGTTACAGTAGGGAATCGTCCAATTCATTCAACCCCACGCGGGGAAAATGGTTGCGTGTTCAACGACTTTATAGTGTAACGAATTTATTCCCTGTTGGCGATAATGTGATGGATTTCACTTAGGAAACATTCAAGAATATTTGACGCTTCTCTCAGAGCTATAAGCCTGCATTTTTCGCAAAATAGAGGAAAATGATTCAAGATAGAAACGGCCGTGCGCCATACAATTAAAGAATTAAGCAATTAGCAGGCAACCTGTTAAAATTCGTTACTTATTCATGTTCTTCAAACGCAAACCGCAACCAGAGGCACTTTACGTTTTACGCATTACGTTTTATTCAAAACCCCTGGATTTCCCGAAAATAAAATTTTCGCCTAGACATCAAATATGCTGGATTAACATATGAAACCCATAAAAGTGAGCGTACAAGAAATGTACGGCGGCAGTCAAAAAAGCTATGACGCATTCTTGGAAGAACTTGATCAAAGTCTCAATCCGCGTTCTTCAGATATGCTCTATGATAAATTTGAGAACCTGGGGCCAAGCCCAGAAAGCGCCGTTTTGGACATCGGCTGCCGTGACGCAGCCCAGGCATGTGAATTATCGCAGCGTTTCGGATGCCGCGTGATAGGTATCGATCTGGTAAACGATAACCTCCAGAATGCGAAAAAACGCATCGTCGAAAAAGAACTTGAGCAATCAGTACAAGTGATTCAGGGCGATATTCATCATTTACCCTTTGCAGAAAAGAGCTTTGATTTTATCTGGTGTCGGGATGTTTTACCGCATATGGATGATCTTAATCAGGTATTCAAATCCTGTAGGCGTGTCTTGAAACCAAACGGAAAAATGTTGATTTTCCAAATGTTCACGACACATCTATTCACAAGTGAAGACGCAGCGCATTTTTTCCTGCCGTTGGCTTCAAAACCAGAAAACATGTCTAAACCCTTTTTTGAAAATGCTTTTACCGCAGCTGGATTTTCCATCATCGAATCAGATATTTTGAGCAGCGAATGGCGAGAATACGGCGAAGAGACTGAGTCAAAAATAACGTCAAAGCAGCTGCTTCGCATCGCCAGAATGCGGCGCAATCGCGAACAATTGGTTGCCAAATTCGGCGAGAAAAACTATGCGTCTGAGCTGGCAAACTGCCATTGGGGTGTGTATCAGATGCTAGGAAAATTGAGTCCCACTGTTTATTCGCTGGCTAAGTAAACTACAAAAAGTATTTTGATAAAAATGCGCTGATTCTTTGTGGTTAACTCAGGGAAAACGGGAGAATCATTGTTTTCCTAATTCAAATGACCTTCCCGTTTTCACCATGAAAGAATGGGGTTGGAAACGGCCGTCGCCGCTATTTCTCGGCAAAAGTTCCAATCGCATCTGATATTGAGGCCCGTTTTCTAGTTGGCCTGACTGCCTACAGCGTAGGTCGAAGTACGGTGAATGGGCTGGTAACCCTGTGCAGCGAGTTCTGGCGTGGGCAGGGAGGCTTCGTCGGGCTTGTCAGATAGAGCGAAGAGAAGCGCGCCCCGTGCCCGCCACTCCAGCGCTAAGGCGCGTACTTCCTGTGTGATGAGGATGTCGTTCGCCAGCAAATCTTCTATCGGCGCATCGTCGGGCTGCTGGCCCATGCTGCCGACAGTGGTGAGGTATTCGTTGCGGCGGAACGCTTTGAAGGGGGTGGGGTCGCCAGCCTGCACATTGGCGTAGATGTCACGATGGATGGGGAGCAGAGCGGCGGGCAATTGGTCGGCCTGGGCGTCTATCTGGCTAATGAATTGGGTGAAGTTAGTGAGACGGCCGTCCCTCACCTCCTCTGCTACCTCATCCATACTCGTCAACCCGGCCCCAAA
>JANTGY010000306.1 GCA_024762695.1 Anaerolineae bacterium | reverse complement strand
TATTGGTCTTTGATGCCGTAGGCGAAGAGGACGCCGACGATGACGACGATGAGTTCGCCGAGGAGGGTTTGGGCGATGAAGGTGAGGATTTGCATGAGGGTCTCCTGATTTATGGGGCGCAGCCCAATTCTTTACGCACGGCCGCTTGTAGTTTGTCTATATCAGCCTGAGAGAGAGCGTCTCTATGACCAAAACTTGGCAGTTCGATGATTTCTATTTTGCGGTCGGCGGCGATTTGCTTCAAATCGTCCAGATTGCTGCCCCATACCTGATCGCAAACGAAGAATTTTTTGGTGTATGTCCCTAGATAGGCGCGTCCGCCGGCGGTGTTTAGTTGATCAATGCCGGCTTTGGGTTTTTTGAGGCCGGTTTTGGTTTCGATGATGCCAATGATGTTGCCGCAGCGGACGACGAAGTCAATGTCAATGGTGTTGCGTCTCTTGACGCCGGCGATGGTTTCGTCAACGGCCGTTTGCAAGGCGGCCTGTACCGCTCGTTCAAATTGGTATCCTCTGTGGCTGCTGTTGTTGATGCCGGTGATTTGATAGCCGTCGAGATGGGCTTGCAGGTATTGGTCTATGGTGATTAAGGATGGGAGCGTTTGGGCTGTTGGGGATGTGTAACGGCCGTTTTCCGGTTCATACCGGTAAAGCAAGGATTTGTTACCCTGGCTTTGCAGGTAAAGGAGGGGGGCTTGCAGGTCAGCCGCCGTTTGGTAAGCGGCCAGGCTCATCATTTTGGTGCCGCCGGTGAAGTTGACGATGAGTTCGGATGGGGCAGAAGTGGAAACGGCCGTTGCCAATTTTTCTTTGGTTTCTTCGATGTTGTAGGCATCCACTTGCACCTGGGTGACTTCTACCTGGTCTTGAATGAGTTTGGTGAGGCGAACGGCCGTTTTTTCTGTGAGATCGGTATAAACCAGGATAACCCGTTCCGGCTTCAGGTGCAGGATGGGCAGCAGGTTCGGCAGGTTCTGCTCGCCGATGAGGGAGATGATGGTTGTCATTATGTTGTCCTTTTCGCCCTCCCGGAGGCGGCGAGCCTCCGGGAGGTTTTGTGAATCGTTCCGCCGCGTTTATTCAGGACAGTTGCCGTTTTCAGCGCAATTGTCCAGAGCTTTATACCACCCTTTTCCCCGTGATGCTTTTGTGCGCTTTGCCGCTTCTACCTTGTTTAAAATGGCTTTGGCAACCCGCTGCTTGGCTTCTGGCGGGATTTCGCCTGTGCGCCATCGTTGGTAGAAGCTGTGGATGCGTTGGGCAACTTGGTTATTGGGTAATTCGTTTAACTGCTGTAGGAAATCTTTTACAAATTGTCCGGCTGTGTCGGAAGGAGTGTCGGTGAAGGAGAGACGGCCGTAGCCGCTGCTCGTCTTTGCCCCAATACCCAACTCATCTAATGCTTGCTGCAATATCCCATAAGCCACCTTCTCCCAACCTTTCCTCTTTGGCGAGTCAGGCACAAGCGCGATTAAAAACGCGCCGGTGACAGAAATAAAGGAAATCGGCGTAGGATTATCCCAATCGGCGGGCGGTTGATCGCCTTTCATGTAATACACTTTGTGATGAACAGTAATCACGTCGGGTTCCAGTTTCCACTGCTGCTTACCATTATCTTTTGGCAAGGGAAGCGCATCATAAAAAATTACACCGCCAGCCCGATCCTGCGCGCCAAACAGTGTTTTGTGTGCCGGTTCCCCCTTAGCCCAGATAGTCTTATCAAGGTATTGATGGGCGTAACTGGAAGCCAATCCCTTGAGCGCGCTGCCTGGAATGACGGGGACGCCATAGGTGTGGTGCAGCGTGATCCCTGTTTCGATGACGCTGGCGCGACCAAGACCGATGGAGAGACGGCCGTTTACCTTAACCGTGTGCGGTGTCACTCCCAATTGCTCCAGCGCCTTCAGCCAGCGATTGAAAAACGTCGCATAGCCGTCCGGTTCGCCAATCTTGCATACCTCTTTGACCAATTTGGTTGTCAACGCATCTTCACCTGGTTTAGGCTTAGGGGCAAATTTGGGTTGATTAACCAAAAACTTATCCAACCATAACCCTGCATGGGGATTATTTCGAGGCAGAGTCCTATCCCTCAAAACCCGGCGACGACTATACTCTGGTTTGAATTCTATTGTCATGCGTCACCCTCCTCATCTTCCTCATCTTCCTCATCCAGTTGTTCGCTGGCCTCTACTTTGAGGATTGACTCGGCAAATCGCTTATACCAAAGCGCAGCTTGAGAAACCTGGCGCGTTAGCAAGATATACTCGTTCAATCCTGCTTGTTGGCTCTTTTCTAATAACTGTTTGGCGTTCGACTTCTCATTTGCCGTAAAGGCCACATCTTCCAGGTACTGCCGCCAGGCAGGTGTGCCGCTGCTTTTAGCCATCACAAAAGCCAATGCTTGCACCAGCCCGGCCGTGTGGATAAGAATTGGTAGCTTGTGGGCCATCGTGCCATACTTCTTTTGATACTTTTTGCCCTTTTCCGTTGTATCCGGATGCTTTTCACAAACTTGCTGAACACGTTGATAAGCATCCATAGCATATGTCTGACTTAATGTTTGCATCACGTATCCTCCTTACCCGGCCATTACCAGACGGCATAAGCCGCGTCCAACGGTGGCGCTACCGCCAAACTGAAACACTGGATTTTTCAGTAATTCGCCCACTTTATCCAAAACCTGACCCGCTTCCAGTTCCGTTTTTTCAACAGGCTGTGCCGCGATCAAACCAGCTAGTACCGTCTCTGCCGGAAGCAACTCCTCGTACCATAACCCGCCCTTTTGCACTGTTTTGCTGTTGTCTTGCAGCTTGATGCGGGCGACTACTTCCGTTGCTGTTTCCAGGAGGAAGCTAAAAACGTCATCGGCCACGATGCACAGATGCTTTTTTAGGGTATCCTGCCAATCTGTATCATTAGGGAAAAGCTGCCCTGCCAGGAATTCAGCCCACGCATCAGCGTTGGCGTTGTCCTGGGTCAATGGCAAATCTTCCAGCACAATCTGATTGCCGGTTACCTTTAATACCGACTGACCAGTAAGGAGCGCCTTTTCATTGTCCGTTATGCGGACATCTCCAGGCACATTAGACAGTCCCACAGCTTTGCAATCGCGGGCGAAACGGCGCAGGACAAAAGGGGATGCAACCCAGGCAAACGGGCCAGCCAGGGAGCGTGCCGGCAGCAGCAGCAAGCGCATGTCGGTGAATTGAGCAGCCCCCGCATAGTCGGAGGCGTTGTCAGTATTCGGCCCAAAAACGGCGTTACGCCATGATTGGCCATTGGCCCGGTCACGCAGCACACCTTTAAAAGAGGAGCCGGGCAAATAGGGCAGGCCGGTAGCAGTTTCGCGGGCAACCGGTAAATCAATGACCCCAATCCCTTGCCCTGTACCGGGATGCAGGGGGGTTAGCGCATGGACAAATAAAAGTTTCGCGTTCATTTTTTACCTCGCAATTGGCTAAAAAAGGCATTTAATAGATTGGTAGTTACATTTTCTTTGCCTGTTTTATCTTTGTATTTTAATGGTTCTATCTGTTTGGCTTGCGACCGCGTTAATTTATGGGTTACGGTCGTTTCCTTGCCATCAACCTCTAAAACCAGCGTATCATTTGGTGGAATAGCAGGGGCTTTGAGAACTGCCGCTAACGCTACCGCTCGACCATTGGCACACTGCAACGGCCGTAAAATTAACCGACTCGCCATTCGCTCTGTATTTTTCCCTTTCAGTGTGCCATCCGGTGTGGGATCATCCTTCTGAGGGAAATGGAACATAATGGGCAATCCAAGTTGAGCGCGCGGGGCAATATTCCTTATGTTCGGCGATTTACTGGAAGGCGGCCGTCCGGCCGCATGGCGCACAACATTTCCTTCCGGCCAATGGGTTGGGCCATAATCATCCCCTTCCCGTGACTGCCGAAACTTACGTAGTTGTTTAATCAGATAAAGCCACGCATCTTCTGTGTTATCATTGCCATCAATCACTTCCAAGAGCATATTTGAAGCCAGGTGAGAAACGCCTTCAGGCCATTCCCATTTACTGGGAGCAACTTTCTTAAGCTTCTGTCTAATGTCATCTTTGATTACTCTAGCGTCACATAATGGCAAATTCACACGTATACGCTTGCCATCCTTTCGGTCAGCTACATGGCATATCGCGCCAAAGCCGCGCCGGGTTCGCGCGCCAATCCCGCCAAACATCTCCCACGCCCATAACGCAGCTTCTACATCTTCCTCAAATTCATCAGGATAGGTTATTCGGAGTATAAAGTTCACATCGGTTAACAAAGTTCCACCCTTGTCACGTAAGGGAAATGCAACATAGCTATAGGGAGAATCCGGGTGAGCTATGTCAACCGTAATCATTTTGCCTTTCTTTTTGGTTTTGATAGTAGATAAAGGTTTTCCTGGCGATTGTCGGGTAATGGCAAGCGTAATCTTTGAAGCCTGCGAAGCAGACCCCCAAATTCTTTCTTCCTCGGCATGTAGGTCGGAAACAGCGCTGAACCGCCCACCCAACGTAGCCCGCCACCAAAAGCGCAGGTGCCCGCGTATTTCCGTTCCTCGTATTGATGTCACCGGGTCAACCTCTCCCGGCGTGGGGCCGCCGCCAAAGAGGGGGGTGAGTAGTTTATATTCCCGTTCCAGCGTCACCCATCTCTCGCGCGGCTGCGGGTTTTCCAGCGATGCTTTCGCCCGCGCTAACAAATCTTGTGTATCATTCATCATTCACCTCCATCGGCCACGCTTTACCATCCCAAACGCCCAACGCCGCCAGGCCAAAGCCCGCCAGCCGGTCGTCCGGCCCATCGCTCACATTCGCCAGCCAAACTGCCTTCGCCCAGGCCCGGCGCTCGGCTTCGCTGC
>JANTGY010000305.1 GCA_024762695.1 Anaerolineae bacterium | reverse complement strand
CAAGTTGGTGATTGGCTGTGATGGTCTCCGCATAACGCCCCCAGGCGGCAAACGAGACCGCCGGATGAGCGCTGCGCCGCACATCCGGCCAGGTGCGAAACAGTTCGGCAATACGTCCCATGCCGCGCGTCGGCGTTCGCGCCGGATCAAACGCGGGCATTGTATCGCGCACAATTTGATGCCATTCTTGGGGAATCGGCGGGTTCTGCCAGGGCGCGGGGTCGGAATAGTCCCCGGAATGGGCCGGCATAATCAACGTCCCCTCCGGCGTCAGCACATCTTGCAACGCCTGGATAACGGCGACGGGGCCGCCATTCACCCAGCCCAGCTTGCTCAATGCCGAATGCACTAACAAGGTCATCCCCGGCTGTACGCCAAGCTGTCCCAAATCTGCGGCTAAACTGGCGCGTGTGCGGGGAGAATCAACGTTTTGGATTGTTTGTTGTTCGGTCATGTGGATTTTTAATGGTCAATTGCCAATTGTTAATGGTCAATTGTCAATGAAGGGGGCATTGACAATTGGCGATTGGCAATTAACCATTGACAATTCTCCAATTAGGTTGGCGTTTTTCCAGAAACGAACTCATCCCCTCGCGCCCTTCATCGCTGGCGCGGCGTTGGGCAATGAGCGCGGCCGTATAGTCGCGCATATCAGCTTTGGGTTGGTAGGCGACGGCGCGAATTAGCTCTTTAGCAACAGTCTGCGCCCCAGGGGCGGCTTGCAATACTTGTTCGATGCGCTCGTTTACTTTGGCATCCAGCTCTTCCTCGGCCACGACATGCTGGACAAGGCCAATGCGCTGGGCGTGGGCAGCGTCAAATCGCTCGCCGGTGAGGAACAGTTCACGGCCGTTTCCCACACCAATTTTCGCCAACACAAACGGCGAAATAACCGCCGGCACAATGCCCAGACGCGCTTCGCTAAAAGCAAACTTGGCCCGTTCCACCGCCACCACAATGTCGCAGGCGCTGACCAGGCCCACGCCGCCGCCAATCGCTGCGCCGTTTACGCGGCCAATGACCGGCTGGGGACAACTATCCACCGCCTGAACCATGTCAAAAATTGCCTGCCCGTCGGCAAAATTCTCTTCATAGCCAAAATCAGCCGCCGCCCGCATACTGTTCAGATCGGCGCCAGCGCAAAAGGAACGGCCGTTGCCCGTCAACACCACCACCCGCACATCATTACGCAAGGCCAGATCGCGGAAAACGGCCGTCGCCTCGCCAATCATCTCCGGCGTCAACGCATTATGATTAGCCGGCCGGTTTAGAACGGCCGTCATCACCGCTCCATCTTGACGCAATTCAACCAATGCCATACATCCTCCTCACAAAAAAAGAGCGGCAAAAAAAATCTTGCCACTCCATACTTTGCTGCTTCGTAACTCCGGCGTTTCGCCCTACGCCAAAGCGCCGTCCAACGTCGGTTCGCTGTCTGTCGGCTTATTCATCAACCTCTCAAACATCTCTCGATCCAATGTTTCGATATCCATTAGCATTTCGGCCAACGCCACCATCTTGTCGCGATTTTCGCGGACAATCTTTAAAGCGCGTTCATAATTTTCATGCAAAATGCCGCGAACTTCCTCGTCAATCGCTTTAGCAGCCTCTTCGCTGTAATCGCGACCGCCCATGCCATACCCCCATTCCTGACCCAGGAAAGGACTGTTGCGTTGGTCGCCATACGTCGGCAGCCCCAACAAATCAGACATGCCATACTGCGTCACCATCGCCTTCGCCATCCGCGTCGCCTGCTGTAAATCGTTAGAAGCGCCCGTCGTCACGCGGCCAAAGAAAACCTCTTCCGAAGCCCGACCGCCCAGCGCCATCGTAATATTATCATCAAAATACTCACGGCTGTGGACAAAACGATCTTCCGGCAACGGCATCACATAACCGCCCGCTCGCCCGCGCGGCACAATCGTAATCTTTTGCACCGGATCAGTGTTGATCAAATTAAAACTGACCACCGCATGGCCCGCTTCATGGTAGGCCACCGTTTCCTTATCCTCTTCACTCATCACGCGGCTCTTACGCTCCGGCCCCATGACAATACGATCAAACGCATCCTGAAACTCCGGCAGCTTAATCGTGCGTTGGTCGCGTCGAGCGGCATAGATGGCCGCCTCATTAAGCAAATTCTCCAAATCAGCCCCAGAAAATCCGGCCGTCAACCGGGCAATATCCGGCAACGATACTTCGGACGATACCGGCTTGCCTCGCGCATGTACTTTCAGAATCGCTTCGCGCCCCTTCACATCCGGCAAATCGACAAATACTTTGCGGTCAAAACGGCCCGGCCGCAGCAGCGCCGGATCGAGCACATCGGCCCGGTTAGTCGCCGCCATGACGATGATATTGGTTTCATTGTCAAAACCGTCCATCTCCACCAAAATTTGGTTAAGCGTTTGTTCTCGTTCGTCATTGCCGCCGCCTAACCCAGCCCCGCGCTGACGGCCTACGGCGTCAATTTCATCGACAAAGACGATGGACGGCGCCGCTTGTTTAGCTTTATCGAACAGATCGCGCACACGGCTGGCGCCAACACCCACAAACATCTCCACAAATTCCGAACCGGAAATGTGGAAGAACGGCACGCCAGCCTCGCCGGCAATGGCGCGAGCCAGCAATGTTTTACCCGTTCCCGGCGGGCCAACCATCAAAACGCCTTTGGGGATGCGCGCGCCTACCTGCACAAATTTTTCTGGCTCGCGCAAGAATTGGACAACTTCTTCCAATTCCAGTTTTGCCTCTTCGACGCCGGCCACATCTTCAAATGTGACCGTAGGCCGGTCGGCATCGTTTAAGTTTTTGGCGCGGCTTTTTCCAAAGCCAAAAATACCGCCGCCGCCGCCGCCGCCCTGCATTTGCCGGAACCCTCGGCTAAAAATCCAGATCAACAGCAAAACGGGGCCAATGCCCAGAAAAATGCTGATGAAAGTATTCCAGCCCGATTGGTCGTTGATAATTAATTCAACGCCATTCTCGGCCAAAGTTTCTTCGGTGACATTAAAGTAACTGAGGCTCTCTTCCAGGCTGCTGCGGGCGTCAATGGTGGTGGACAACTCGCTGCCATCGGTCAGACCCAGGCTCAGGCGGCTGCCAGTGACCGTAATACTCTCGATTTGTCCAGCCTTGACTCGTGTCATGGCGTCGGGCAAGCTGATTTGTTCTGGCCCGCTGAAACGGCCGCTTAACCACAACTGTACGCCCAAAATGAGGGCCATAACACCTAAAATCCATACCCAGGTTGGAACCTGTGGACGTGTTTCATTGGGTTTCTCTTCCATACGTTTACCTTTCTGCTCCTAAGCGCAATTCTGCTAGCAATCTATCGGGGGATAAAAAATAGTGCCCTCCAGTTCTTTCCTCTAGCTCCATTTATGAGTTATATCAAATTTGTATTTGATTATTATAAACCTTTGCTTAAAATCGGCTAAGTGATTCTGATGCGAGAATCAAATTGATGCAAAAATCAGGGATTTGTTTCCTGAAATCGTTGTTGGCGGCAATGCGGCATTACTTATGAGATTGTACGCACAATCTCGTCCAGATTCAATATCCACCGCCTTCCTATTATTGACAACTCATGTAAAATAAGGGCACTATGCGATCCCAACGCAATGGATTAACCCAACAATCAGCCGCGCCCCTCTGGTTACGCTTACTCCGGCACAATCTTCCGCTGGTGATATTTCTAATTTTGGCGTTGATTGGCATGGGAACGGTTTATTTATTCTTTGGATCTGACGGCGAGGCCGACTTGACAACGGCCGTTACCAACAACGCCCCATTTCTCGATCCTGCCGCAAGTGGCGAACCAGCTAAACCCGTCTTGCAACGGCTGACGCAAAGTTCTACGCCCATACGGATTGGCATCATCGCCGGCCACCAAGGATTTGACAGCGGCGCTGTTTGCGCCGACGGCTTGACCGAAGCCACCGTCAACGCCGACCTGGCCGAACGGTTAGCGGCCAATCTCCAGGCACGCGGCATCCGCGCCGAAGTTTTGGATGAGTTCGACTCACGATTGACTGGTTACAGCGCGACAGCGCTTATTTCCATCCATGCCGATTCCTGCCAATATGTGAATGAATTAGCCACCGGCTACAAAATCTCCAGTTCCGCCGCCGCTCAATCGAATCGGCTGGAAAGCTGCATGGAAAGCGCTTATGGCGCCGCTACTGGGCTAACTTATCATGCCAATACCATCACCCTCGATATGACGAACTATCACGCTTTTTATGAGGTTAGTTCGGAAACGCCAGCCATCATCATTGAAGTCGGCTTCATGTATTTGGACCGCGACTTGCTAACGACGCATACAGACCCCGTTGTGATCGGATTGATTGATGGCGTAACCTGTTTTTTAGAGTCTAACGGCTAGGTAAACTACAAAAAGAATCTGGATGAAAAATTCGCTATTTCTTTGTGGTTTACTCAAGGCAACCGGGATGAATATTGTGTTCCGAATTCAAACTTCTTTCCCGTTTTTACCTATCTTCCAATGGAGCGTTGAATGAGCGACAACCAACTTCTCATCCAGCGGGCGGGGGAAGCCGTAAAAGCAGGCAACCGGGCGCGAGCGCGGTCGCTGCTGCTGCAAGCTGTTCGTCAAGATGCCAGGGATCATGTTGCCTGGCTGGGGTTGGCGCGCGTGGCCGCATCGCCGCAGGCCAGCCTGGATTATGCCCGCCGGGCGGCGCGTTTGAAACCGGACGATCCGTTGGTTTTGAAGGTGTTGGCCTGGGCGGAGAAGCAGCAGTCAACAGGCAACAGCCAACAATTAACAACCAACAACCAGCAGCCAACTAAACAGCAGCCAACTAAAGCCAGGCCTTTTGTTTGGGCGGCGGCAGTTGTGG
>JANTGY010000304.1 GCA_024762695.1 Anaerolineae bacterium | reverse complement strand
TATTGTTCCCGCAGTTCATTTTGCCGGTCTAAAGAAAGCATAAGAAGTCGTCCGTTTTTGCTGCGTTTCAGCGCCATTTTCAACACGATAGCGCTATGATAATTAAAGCGGATTCCCGCTGATCGCACAATGAATTGGGAGAACAGCCATGAGGCAACGATTGTTGGGATTCATCATCCCGTTAATGATATTGGCGGCTTGCCGCAGCGCGGGAACCATACCAACGCCCCAAACGCCAACAGCCCCGCCAACCCAACCAATGGCAACAGAGACGGCCGTCCCTCCCGCCAACACGGCCGTCCCTGTCACCACCCAGCCCAGCCCATTCGTCGGTTGGCCCGCCCCCCTTGCGCCGCTGGATCCATTTGATAAAACGGCCGTTTCCCCCGCCGAACAACAAACCTACGACCAATTCAGCCAATCCCAGCCACCCGAACGAGACGATATCGCCCTGGCCGTCGCCTACCGGGGCGCGGATGGCGACGCGTCAATCGCGGCCGCCGTCGCACCGACTGTCGCCGCCCCCCTAACCGTCGGCAGCCGCCAATCATTTAATATCGGCAACATAGAAGACAACACAGTTTCCCAAATTGAGGCTGTCTTGGCGGCCGTCGGCGACCACGCCTACTTTTGGTTCGATACGGCCGTCGCCGAACCGAATCTCGACGCCTTGACCGCTACCTCCGCCGCCTTCGACGGCATCTACGCCGCCAATATCGCCAATTTTGGGAACGAAAGCAATCCGGGCATAGACGGCGACCCGCGTATTTACATCGTCCACGCCGCGCCTACCGCCATTTGTGGTCAGGCAAGCTGCGGCATCGCCGGCTACTTCACCGCCGAAAACGCCCTGTCCCGCACCGTCAACCCCAACTCCAACGAACACGAAATGTTCATCATGAACGCCGACCTGTTTGGCGGCTCATTCTATCTCAACGTGCTGGGCCACGAGTTCCGCCACATGATTGAAGACAATCATGATCGCGGCGATGCCGATTGGGCCGCCGAAGGCTCGGCCACACTGGCCGAAGACCTGTTGGGCTATCCCCAAACCGGCCAACAGCGCGGCAACATGTTTTTGCAAAATCCCGACCAGCAGCTTAACAGTTGGACAGAAGGCAACACACTGCCCTATTACGGTCAGGGCTACCTCCTCAATCGCGCCATTTATGACCGATTGGGAGCCGATTTATACCGTCAATTCGCTGTCAGCCCGGCCTATGGCTTGCAAGCGATTGATGCCGTTGCCGCCGCCAATGGTCTGGATTTGACTGGCGAAGAGCTGTGGCTGGATTGGCTGGCCGCGCTGGCCATCCACAACGATCCCAACGCGCCAGACATCTATCGTTTTGATGGCCCGCCGCTCGACACGGTAACGATGACGGCCGTCGCCCCACCCCACCAAATCGAAACGACAGTCGCCCAATACGCCGCCGATTATTACGAACTGCCCCCCGGTTCAACAACCATTCAATTCCAGGGGCAAACGCGCGCGTCGCTGCTGCCCGCCACACCGCCATCGGGCGCAATGATGTGGGTCGCCCAGCGCGCCAATTACAGCGCCCCGCGCCTGACGCGGACGGTAGATTTGCGCGGCGTGGCAGCGGCTACATTGCAATACGCCGTCTATGCCGATATTGAGTTGGGGTATGATTTTGGCTATGTGTCGGTGTCAGTGGACAACGGCCGTACCTGGCAAAGCCTCGCCGCCGCCAACATGCAAGGGCTGGCGACGGAAGACGATCCATCTGACAACGCTTACGCCGACCGTTTTTATACCGGACGCCGCCAAACCTGGGTTGAAGAGCAGGTTGATTTGAGCCAATTTGCCGGGCAAATCATTCAACTGCGTTTTGAATACGTCACCGATCTCATCCTCACCTACGGCGGATTGGCGCTGGACAATATCGCTATTCCTGAAATTGGCTTTTATGATGATGCGGAAACGGCCGTAACCGGATGGCAAGCTGAAGGATTCATCCGCGCCGCCGCCGCCATGCCCCAACCCTGGCATTTACAGCTCATCACCTACGAAAACGGCGTGCCAGTCGTGGAAACACTCCCCCTGAACGCAGACCAAACGCTAACCTTTACCGTCAATGAAAATCAAAAAGCGATTTTAATCATCGCCGCCGCCGCTCCCTTCACGCTGGAACCGGCCCATTACCGACTGGATTTTGCCAAACAAAAATGATGCGTTTCATTTCAATAAAAACATCTTTGCTTGTCATACCCGCGAAGGCGGGTATCCACTCGACAAAAAACATGGATTCCTGCCTTCGCAGGAATGACTATTTCCGAGGGGTCCCTATGGGTTTTGACCCAAATAAAAAGGATGAATGACGCTGGCAGCGCCATTCATCCTTTATCATTCCGCATTCAGCGTTATTCTTTATTCAGCGTCCATGAACAGAAGGAACTGGCCCGGTTCATTGAAGAATTCCATCACATCAATGTAAACGATCATGTCTTCTGTAAACTCGTAGGTCAATGTCTCTGTGCCGCCTGAGGCATTGTCGTCCACCTGGAGGAGCACATTGCCGTCCAGGTCTTCAATTTCCAGAACCACATCCAACTCATCGTTGTTTTCGGCCGTTACAACCAGCTTGTCGCCGGCCGTACCGCGATAGATGTAGCTGATAATACCGTCATCGCTGAACCGGCCGATCACGCCATCGCCAATCGCCAATTCAAAAATGACCAAATTGGAGCCTAGCAAAGTTGCGTCATAATCGCCGGCCGTTTCTTCAAAGCGGGAGACCAGGAAGTAATAATTACCATCTTCCGGCACGACAAAAACCATCTCTTCAAAACCGGTATAACTGTCCACTTCCTCAAGCAGTTCGCCCGTTTCATCATTGTAAACGCCAATAACCACATCCAGTTCGAATACTGGGTCCACCTGGAAGGTGACGACTTCCCCCGAAAGAGCTGTGAAGGGGAAGGCATGTCCTTCAGTTTCATCGGCTTCCAATGTGTCAAAAGCGAAGACGATACTGCCTGGTTGGCCGCCATTGCTCAAATCAAGAGATACTTCATAATCGCCAATCTCGCCTTCATAGCCGGTGATGGCAATGGTGTATTCGCCAGTTTCCGGCAAGCGCAAAATGCGTACAAACTCGGTATCAAATGAATCATCGACCGGCCCTTCGTCCAGAAGCGACACGCCGCCAGCATCCAAAACATCCACCACCAAGTCAAATTCATCAAAGGGGTACACGGTAATATCGACAAAATCCCCTGCTTTGCCAGTGAATGTCCAGGTTGCTCCTTCGGCTGAGAGAATGGAGCCAGCCATCAGATCGCCATAACCAATAACGCCTTCAACGGAGCCGGTTGCGCTGCCCGCCTCGGACAATACGAGGTCATAAGCGCCGCTAGAACCAGCAAAGCCACGCAGCAGAATAACATACGTGCCGCTTGAAGGCAGCACAAAGTTACGCAGCTCTTCGGCGCCAAAAGAATCGTCGATTTCAAAATCCAATACGGAAGCGCCTGTTTCGTCTAACAGGTCAACAACCACATCTAAATCGTCGGTTTGGGGACGAACAACGATGTCAATGGCTTCGCCTTCTAACCCGATGAATTCCCAGGCTGAAGAGCCATCAACAGGGACGGTTCCGGTCGCGGAATCACCATAAAGTAAGATACCTTCGCTGGGCGGTAGGTCGGGCGTTTCGACAACAGATTCGGTCGGCTCGCCTACTTCGATGCTTGCCGTCATGGCTTCAAATTGGGGGCGGAATTCTTTTTCCGTTTCGGAGGGGGTAGCAGCCACCACAACAACAGCGCGGTCGCCATTGACAATGATGGTGAGAAAGGCCGACAATGGTGTGCCACTTGCGGAAGTCCCCTGAATGACGGCCGTTGCCGCATCTTGACCATTAATGGTAATGGCCATCGGCCCCTCTATTATTTTCGCATCCTCAGAAATATCCATTTCGGCCGCAGTTGTCTCCAACATGGCGACAGGATCATCTCCTTCAAATTCAGATGAATTACCAGCAATTACCATGGCTACGCCGCCTTCCTCTCCAGGATCGGGAGCATCAAGCAGTTCTTCTGCCGAGGCAAATATAGCGAATCCCAGCAAATCATCAGTAAACCAACCATCGGGATAGCGTAATGTAAAACCTCCTTCCGCGCTTTCAAAGGGAACAAAATCAGCGCCGACTTCTGGCTCTGGTTCCGGCGTTTCCGTCGGTGGGACAGGGGTATCGGTAGGTGGTGGCGGTTCTGGGGTATCCGTTGGCGGCGGGGGAACGGGCGTGTCAACAGCAACTGGCGGCTCCGGCGTTGGCGTTGGTTCTTCTTTGCCGCCGCAAGCGGCCAGGGTCAGACTCATGACGGCTACAAGCGCCAGGATCGTCAGTAAACGAAAACGGTTGGATTTCATGGTAAAACTCTCTCCTAAGGTGAAAATATGTAAAACTACTGGGGCCAATACTATGTCAAAACTGTTCCGACATCTCCTTAATCTTAAATGTCTATACCAATTCCTGACTATAGGACTATGGATACATTTTTCTCTGAGAAGGGAACATTATTTGAATATATTTGATTGTACTTTCATTGCCGCTTACAAAATATAAAGCGCGAAACAACGGGGCTGATCATCGAAGGTCTACTTTTCCCGGTTTAACCAGCGGAGAGTCAGTTCGCCGAGACGGCCGTTTCGCTGCCTTAACACCGTACATTCTGGAAGCGCATCCAAAAACATCATCCCGTACCGTTTAGACAACACCCGTTTATCCAGAATGGCGACAACGCCCTCATCGCTTTGCCGCCGAATCAGGCGGCCAAACCCCTGCCGGAAACGGAGCGCCGCTTCCGGAATCGAATACTCATAAAATGCATTGTCATACGTCTCCGAACGGGCGGCAAAAATGGGATCGGACGGCAC
>JANTGY010000303.1 GCA_024762695.1 Anaerolineae bacterium | reverse complement strand
TGCCGCCGGACACCATTTTGTCGTCGGCGATGCGCCGGGAGCCGATGCCATGGCGCAGATGTATTTAGTCAGCCGGGTAACGTCAGAGCGGGTGACGGTTTACCATGCCAGGTGCCAGCCGCGTCATTGTTATGGCGGGTTTGCTGTTCAGGGTGGCTATCCCAGCCAGACGGCCAAAGATGCAGCAATGACGGCCGTTTCCAATTACGACATCGCCTGGGTATGTCCGGGTAAAGAAACGTCAGGCACAGCCCACAATCTGGCGCGACGATAAGTTCTACATTCAAATAAGTTTATTGGTTACGGCCGTTATCTGCACAGGTAACGGCCGTTTTGCATTTCTAATCCCCCATTTCAACCTCAAAAAGGAGAGATTCAATGTTTTCACAACACTTATTCAATGCCATTTCCCGTCTTATTTTTAGCCGCTGGGCGCGTGATTATGAGGAACATCACGGCTCTTACGAAAGCGCGTATGCCGCCCGATTAGGTTTCCTGCATCTGGAAATCAACCGCTGTGTTGTTCTTGAACACGACGATGCTTATGTAGGCATTCGCCTGCCAACCCTGCACCGTCAAGATAGTGGTTGGCAGCGTGGCCGGTTGTACTTGGGCTACCGGATTTGTTTGGGCGCGGAGCAAGTGCGTGATACCGGATTTTGCTCATTCTGGTCACGGCCGTTACCCAAAATGGTTTACGGCCAATCCTGCCCGCTTGATGGTGATGATTATTTCCCTTTCTAACATTTTTTGAGAGAACCAATTTAACCCCTTTTACTTACCCATTTAACCCCAATTCAGTAGAGAGATAGAGGATGGAGATAGAGATAGAGGCAGAATGCCTTGTCCTCTATCTCTGCACTCTATCTCTCGCCATTTAGGAGACAAATAATGACTACTTTACGTTTTGATGACAATCGCGGCGGTTTAGCATACCCATTTTTACCGAATGAATTACAGTGGCAGATTATTTCACGGCCATTTGATGGCGAAGAAGCTCTGGAGAAGATTTTCCAAGCCGTCACCCCGACTCTCCGTTGGGTGAAAGATGATAAGGTGTTGGACTTACAAGTGCCAGACATGAATATGGCCGAATTCTTGAACAACACCGGCTTGCAGTTTTCCATGCACAAAGGTGGCTATGTTTTAAGCAAACGCCTTTCCCGTGTGATGCGGCCGTATCGGTATTGGAACTTCTTCAATGAAGATGAAGTCACGATAGATTACAACGAATTCCTCGACGGGAACCTATGGGATGGCAGTGGCCAAGTCAGCCGCAGTTTCATTCAACGTCTAGCCGACAGCTTGGAACTCGATGACCGCCATCGCCGCGAACTACTGCATACCAACCGCTTTGAGGTAACGACGTTGCACACCGGCGGACAAGATAAAGGACATGTTTATGTTGTTGATGATTTAGCCGTAGACTTCATGTTCCCAGCTAACAGCGTCAAACAGGAATTGGCGTTAACAGACGGCCGTATCTTCATCGGCCTGCAACCCATCCACAGCGAAGACCAGATGTGTCTGGATGTGCAAAGCCTCATCAACTTGCATCCCTTCTTCCAACCGGAGCATCTGTTGGCATGGGCGGGGATGGAGAGCGGGTTGTTCTTGGAGGGGATTCGGAACGGCCGTTTAGAAGCCATTCTCAATCGCCTGTACGACGCCGACTCGGTTGCCGATGTAGACAGTTTGGCCGATTGGCACGTAGGCGAATATATCGCCAGCGGCGGCAGCCTGATGTGGTTTGTCGGGATGGTTAAGGCAGTAGCCAAACAACATCTCAACCGTTTGGGCAGTCGTGCTGGTAAATTTCGCGCACCAATACCCGGCGGTCGTTACTACATCTTTCCGGCGGCCGTCGGCAACCGTGATGTGCCGGAAGGTCAAATCGAACTTGACCCCGACAGCGCCACAGCTTGGGTGAATGACGCCGATTGGCTCACTTACATCGTGGACGTATTGGGCGGTTGTGATGGGGATGACGCCGTTTGGGTGATGCCGTTCAGCGATGTTTCTGACAGTGGCGCGCACAAGATGCTCATCTGGCGCAGCCCCAACCAGCTAGGCGAGTACGTCGTGCTGGAACCAACCGCAAACAGTCACGCCATCGAATGGGACATCCCCGGTGGCTCCCTCTCCTACCCCAAAATGCAAAGCCGCCTGCTCCCGAACCGGATTGATAGCGTCCACTATCAGTACGGTCAATTAACGGAAGCAAGCGACTCAACTGTAGAAAAATCTTACTCCATCGCTGCCATGTCGTCAACCATTCAGCGAGCCGCCGCCAATCGCGGGACGTTGGGCGCATTTTGTAATGTGACCATGTTGTGTCAGGCGATTTACGGCCGTCTGCCCGAAAAGCTCCCCGCTACCTTAGAAGACGTCATTGACGGCTCTGTGAAAATAGGGTTGGATTTGTCGCCGGTGCAAATGTGGAATCAGATGGCGCTGATCCGGATGGTCAAGCATGGGCAGAAGCACGCCAAACGCGCCATGCCCGAAGCGTTGCTGGATCGGCTGCCGGAATGGCTGCGTCATCAAGCCGTCGTGGCTGACTCCCATTGGCTGGATACGCTGGCTGGTGCGGTGGAGATGCACAAGGTGCAGTACTGGGCTGACGTAGAAGCGTTGGCAACTGAAGCGTGCCCGCCGATTGAGGTCTTTGAACACGGCCGTGATTGGCTGCACATCGGCAAGGAATTGCGCCAGGCGTACAGCCGCGTCATCCGGCAAGCCCTCAATAGCAACAACGAAGTAGATGATACGGTATTCGACACTGCCCGCATCACCAGCGAAGCCTTCCTTAACCAGTGGCCGGCCGACAAACGGCACAACGTCCTCATTGGCGCTGCCGCCTACTTGTACGCGCAAGGGTCGCAAAATGGTGAGCCGGTGCGAGATGCCCTCATCTGGCAGTTGGGTAAGAAGCGTGAAGTCAACGGTCGCGAACCTGGCATTGCCCAAGCCATGCTGGCAGCGCTGCGTCAGATTGGTCTGTTAGGCGAACCGGTATGGACGGAGACGGCAGGCGCGTTGTTGCATTATCGGGAGGCAGATTGCCCGCAATGCGCCGGTGTGCCGGTTAAGTTGAATGGCGTATGGCTCAATTGGCTCAACGCGCAAAACGGCCGTCAATACACTCGTATGAGCGATGTTCCAGCAGCCCAACGCGAACAGGCCAAAGCCCGCATTGCCGACTACGTGCAGGATAAGTTCCGGGGAATGGCGCTCTTCACCGAAGTGACTGACAACAACCGGGTCATCACCCGCACGCCGCATGGCAACCTGTTTGGCTACGTGCAGCGCGACCATGAACTGCACGCCGTTCGCTACGACCAGTGGCGCATTGCCTGGGCGCACGCGATTGATGGCAATGTGCTGGCGGTGTTGGAACCAGCCGTGCGTTAGTTTCTTTTCTCAAATTGATGTTTGTTGACGGCCGTCGCCTGTGCTGGGTGACGGCCGTTTTCTATACCAGGAGGTAACAAATGCAGCTTGTCACAAAATCCGTTCAACTGGCGCGGCGGCGGGTTCGTCCGCGCCCGGAAACGGTGCGCTGGCACAAACGCCGTACCCATCGCCGGCATCGCCGGGCGGTGCGCGTGTGGCTCAAAACCGGTCGTGAGGCACGGAACATGAACCGGCCCTTGACGGCCTGGGATTTGGACTGAACACGTTTGGCTGAAACGGGAAAGGCGGCGATTGACCCCATGGGGTTGGTCGCCGCCTTTTTCTTTTTTTCGGCTGGCAAGGCGTTGGGGGAAGGCCAGGGGCGAACAGGGCCAGGCAGGGCGCTATCGCGCCGGATGGAATGAAGTTTTTTATTAACCCAATCTTAGTTTAAGGAGAACATCATGTCATATCAAAGTATTACCATCGTGGGCAATCTGGGGCGCGACCCGGAAATGCGGTATCTGGAAAACGGTCAAGCCGTGACCAATTTGAACGTGGCCTGCAACCGCAAATGGACGGACAGGGCGACCGGCGAAGCGCGGGAAGAAGTAACCTGGTTCCGCGTGTCTGTGTGGGGCCGGCAGGCTGAGGCCGCTAATCAATACCTCAGCATAGGGCGTCAGGTTCTGGTCGAAGGGCGTATCAGCCCCGATCCGAACACCGGCAGCCCGCGCCTGTTCACCCGTCAGGATGGCTCTGTGGGCGCGTCGTTTGAACTCGTCGCTTCCCGCGTGCAGTTCCTGGGCGGCAATGGGAATGGGAACGGCAACGGCCGTCATGAAGCCGCTGTGCAAGAGGAGGATGAGATTCCGTTCTGAAATAGGTAACGAACCAAATTTGTCATCTTGAGCAGCCGCCCATTGTGGTGGCTGCTCTTTTTTTATGGGTCTTCAGGATTTCATGGGGTTTGACGTGAAACGTGAAAAATGAAACGTGATTCGCCTCTGATCACGCATCACGTTTCACGTTTCACGCCGCGATTACCCCGCAAATTCCCAAAGAGCCTTTTTTATTTTCACATTCCAGGAGGCATACACATGCTTGAAACGATTATCATCCTCGCTGTTTTATTCCTTCTTGCCATTCTGTTCTGGCCCCGGCGCAGCCCGTATGTGCGGCGTGTAACAAAGTCGTACAATAGCCAGCATTACGGCAAAGAGCGAGAGTTGTATTAACCGTTGCCGGGGGCTTCTCCTCAATGGGGAGAGGCTCCCTTTTGACTGGGCTATTAGGAATCTGTCAGCGCTTTGGTAGGTTGACGCGGGCGTTTAGGGCAAGGTTTTGGCGAAGCTGAAGCGCCTTGGTTGGCCGCATATTTCCCGACCACCCACCCCATTGGAAGCCCAGGGACTTCCAACGAAGGCAAAGCCTTCGTCACCAAGCCCACCCCCCGCCCCGATTTGTTCTAAATCATTGCGTCGGATTTTGTATCGGATGTGCTAGAATACGTATTATCCGATACCGA
>JANTGY010000302.1 GCA_024762695.1 Anaerolineae bacterium | reverse complement strand
GCGCGCTGTAGCACACCCGCCAAACCAGTTTTTGATAGCGGCGTAATAACTCTTGAAACGGCCGTTCATCAAAGTCGCCATCCGATTGGATCAACCTTACCAATTCCTCATCCGCCACATCAATCAACGTCGCTTGTTTCATTGTCGTCAACATCCCTGTACTCTCTCCTTTTAAGAAGGGCGACTGTGGACCGTCCACCATACCGCCTTCATAAAGAATGGTAACAAGCAGCGCTAAAGAGCCGCTAAAGAGGTTCTAAAAAAGCGCTAAAAAATTGTGACGCAATGAGGGATTATTTCTCGAACCGGTAGCCGATGCCGTATTCGGTCAGCAAATATCGGGGATTTTTGGGGTCTTTTTCTAATTTTTGACGCAAACGGGAGACATAAACATGCACATATTCGATGCTATCCTGATATTCCCAGCCCCAAACATGTTCTAAAATTTGCTGGAAGGAAAGCGGCCGTCCCGCATTCTGGAACAGATAAGACAACAGCTTATACTCCGTTTTGGTCAGCTTAACCGGCGTCTCCTCAACCAAAACGCGGCTGCCATGCAAATCAATCGTCAGATACCCATCTCGGTGAATACCTGTATTAGTCGGTTTAGCTGGCGCCGCCTGGCGCAGCGCTGTTCTGGCCCGCGCCGCCAGTACTCGAGGCGAAAATGGTTTAGTCACATAATCAATCGCCCCATGTTCAAGACCGCGAACGACCGAGTCGTCATCCTGCAAAGAAGTCAGCATGATAATCGGCACCTCGGCCATGTCCAACATACGTTGGCTGGCCTCCCACCCATCTAATTCGGGCATCATCAGGTCAATAATAACCAGATCGGGCCGGTGCGTATAAAATTGCCGCAGCCCTTCTGCGCCGTCGGCAGCCAAAAAGACTTCCGCCCCTTCGGCAGTAAAAGTCGCTTTTACTAATCCGCTGATATGGATGTCGTCATCGACGACCAGGATTTTTTTGCCTCGCATAATTGAGTCTTCCGAAAAAAGGATAATTTCACCGCAAAGACGCGGAAAACGCTGAGATTTTTCTCTGGTAACTTCTGAAACTCTGCGTTCTTTGCGCCTTTGCGGTTAGTTTTTTCGGTAAAGTCATAATTTTTCCCACGTAATTTGGGGCAATTATACCGCAAAAGCAGGCGCTTACTTACTCGTTCACCCGCACCCCGCCCACTGTGTCCCCCGGATCGACCAAATCAATGAATTCTGGCAGAACAGTGTAATTATGAACGCGCAGCCGTGTCCATTCGTAACGGTCTTCAAAACCATGCCATTTACCGCCTAACGTGGTCACGGCGCCCCAAAAGCCCAATTCTTTCAGAATGGCGATGGTGTTGTCGTCATAACGGCCGGATGGATAGGCGAAATAAAGCGGGGTGTACCCCACATGCGCCGCTACCGTTTCTTGCGAGCCGAGGATTTGCCAGATGAGTGTATCGCGGCTTTGTCCGCGCAAATCGGGATGGGTTTTGGTATGCGGCCCAAAGCGAATGCCGGCGGCAGCCATCTCTTCCACCATCGCCCAACTCATGTAATCGGGATGATTCTCGTCCAGACGGTCTGTTACCAAGAAGATGTTGGCCGTCAAGCCGTATTCTTGCAGAATGGGGAAGGCGTTTTCGTAATTGTCGCGGTAGCCGTCGTCAATGGTGATGATAACTGGTTTGTCGGGCAAATCTTGTTTGTCGGCAATGGCCCGCGACAAATCTTCAAAGTCGATGGCTGTGTAGCCGTTCTCGGCCAGGTAAGCCATCTGCTGGCGGAAATCATCAGGGGCAACGGAAAGGTCGAGCCGGTATTTGTCGGCGTCTTCGGGCGGCACGCTGATGTAATGGTACATGATGATGGGGACTTTGAGGGTCCAACTGTAGACTTCATGCGGCGTGGGCAGCGGCAAGGGGGTGTTGGTAGCGGTGGGCAGGGCTGTGGGGGTGTTGGGCACGGCCGTTTCCAACATTAGTGCGGTTTCTGTGGGCAAGGGTTGGGTAGGAACGGCCGTTGCCATCTGCGTAGGCGATGGCTGCGGCGTATACGTAGGGGGCAGCGTGGACGGCGTATCGGTGATGCGAATTAATGCAGCGGCCGTCGCCGTTTCGGTTGCGGGAACGGCCGTCTCCGGCGCTTGCATAACCGTCGTCGGTAATCCGCTAGCTTGTGTATCGGCGCCGCCGATAACAGCCCCCATGATGACCAGCATCATGGCAAAAATCAGGAGTGCGCTAACACAGCCGATGCTGTATCGAGTTCGCGGCTCATTTGGTATGCTCATTGCCGCTGAGAATAGCTTAGTGACCAATACCGGTCAAGCCCGCGTAGGGCAAAAGCAAGCCAATCGGTTAGTTTGTCAATGCGTTGCAAAATCCTGCTAGCCAATGGGGGCGAAGTTTACGATCAGAGCCGCAATCATACTCAACGCAATAATAACTCCCATAACCATGAACACTTTCTCAGAAAAAGTCTTCCTTCTTTTAGGTTGGAATTTCGGCTGCGTTTTTCCCTTCGCCGCCGGTTTTCTTTTTTTATTTTGAGCCATTTGCTTCAAATTCTCCTTACAAACGATTTCAACCCATGAGTATATCATAACAGACTGTAAACGACAGTTCAATCTGGAACTTTCACACGGTTTTCTCGTAAAAATAGACATAACCCTATCGGATCGTTCATTATTAGGTTATGGGCACAACTGTTGCGTAGGCAGATAGGCAAATAGTATAATTTAGCAACTTCTTCCTGGTACAACTTGCTTCCCAACAAAAAAGGAGACCCCATGTTTCAGGAATTCCTGGATTCTGGCACGCTCAACATCGTTTACGCTGGTATGGTTTTCGTCAGCTTCATCTTCGCCGTCGTCACGCTGTTTGGCGCGGAGTTAGGCAATGCGTTAGATGTGGATATTGATCTGGATGCCGATACCGATGGCGTTTTTGATTTTATTAGCGTCAGCCCCTTTGCTCTGGCCATGTTTGCCGCCACCTTTGGCATGACCGGTCTCATTACGCGCCTTTGGCTGGACATGGAAGCAATTCCCAGTATTCTATGGGCATTAGGAATGGGTATTCTGATTGGCAGCGTAGCCCAAGCATTGTTTCTCTATGTGCTCTCGCCCAGCAAATCGAGCCATTTCAGTCTAACCGATGATGCGATTGGACGGGAGGTTGAAGTCATCATTACGATTCCCAATGATGGACTAGGCCAAATTGCGTTTGATAATGTAAGCGGCCGGGTGACGTTGGGCGCCCGTTCGGCGGCTGGCAAACAAATTAAGCGGGGATCGTTTGTGATTATTGAGAGAATCACTGGCCGTGTCGCTCTGGTTCGGCCAGTTGAACAAGAGTAAGTAAATTTATTTTAGTGTCTACGGAAACCTGGTTTCTCTGTAGCGAAAAAGTTTGGAGGATAACCCCATGAGTGGGATCGTAGCGATTCTTATTCCAGCCTTTGTGTTTATTTTCTTTGCGCTCATATTCGTCTATGCCAGCCGTATCAAGAAAGTTGGCCCCAACGAGGTGTTGATTATCTCTGGTCGCGGCGAAGAGGCGCGCATTGTGACGGGCGGACGTTCCTTTATCTGGCCGGTATTGGAACGGGTAGATCGCATCGTCTTGGAAATCATGACCATCGAAGTAACCACGCCCGACGTCCCCACCAGCCAGGGCGTACCCGTTACCGTAGACGGTGTGGCCCAAGTGAAAGTCGGCAGCGACCTTAACTCCATTAAAACGGCCGCTATCCAATTCCTGTCTAAAACTGAAGAAGAGATTCGCTATGTGGCCCATGAAACATTGGCCGGCCATTTGCGCGCTATTTTGGGTACGCTAACCGTCGAGCAATTGTACAAAGACCGGGAAGCGTTTGCCCAAAAAGTGCAAGAGGTCTCTGGCGAAGATATGGCCAGCATGGGTCTGGAGATTGTCTCCTTCGTCATCAAAGACATCAGCGACGCCGAAGGCTATTTAGAAGCGTTGGGCCGGCCTCGTATTGCCCAGGTTAAGCGCGACGCCGCCATTGGCGAAGCTGAAGCGGCCCGCGACGCCACCATCGAAAGCGCTAAAGCGCGCCAGGAAGGGGAAGGCGCCAAATTTATCGCCGAAACGCGCATCGCCGAAAGCCGTAAAAACTTCGAGGTGGAAAAGGCGGAGTACGAACGGGAAACAAACGCCAAACGGGCTGACGCCGAACTGGCTTATACCTTACAGCAAAATATCACCAATCAGAAAGTAAAAGAAGAAGAGGTTCAGGTTGAAGTAGTCGCCAAGCACAAGCAAATTGAAGTGCAAGCGCAAGAAGTGGCGCGGCGCGAGAAGGAGTTGGACGCGACAGTGCGTAAGCCGGCCGAAGCGGAACAGCACAAAGTTCGCACACTGGCCGATGCGCGTAAATTCCAACTGCTGACAGAAGCGGCCGGCGAGGCGGAAGCGATTCGGGCCAGAGGCGAGGCAGAAGCGGATGCGGCGCGGGCGCGAGGTTTGGCTGAAGCGGAGGTCCTGAAGCAAAAGGGGTTGGCTGAAGCCGAGGTTATCAAACAACAAGGTCTGGCTGAGGCGGAAGCGACTATGAAGAAGGCTGACGCCTGGAAGGAATATACACAAGCGGCCGTTATCCAGCAGTTGTTGGACAGTTTGCCAGAAGTGGCCTCCGCTATTTCTGCTCCGCTCGCCAAGACGGATCGCATTGTGGTGGTCAATACGGGTAGCGACAGCGGCGCGGGCGCATCCAAAGTTACGCAGGATGTGACAAACATTATTGCCCAGGTTCCGGCAACGATTGAGGCGCTGACAGGGATGGATTTGATGGGCGCGATTGGCAATTTGCCGGGGTTGAAGGATACAACTCCAACGGAAGATATTCCGGTTGAAGATGAAGAGTAATGCGTAGAACGATTTGAATGAACCTTCAAAAAATAAATCGGTAATGGATTGTCATTCCCGCGAAGGCGGGAATCCACGCTTTTGCCAGAGTGGATGCCTGCCTTCGCAGGCATG
>JANTGY010000301.1 GCA_024762695.1 Anaerolineae bacterium | reverse complement strand
CACCACTCCGCAGACTACGCGGCTAACTACGAGCAGATAATAATTTCTCCTCGTATACTATGTTCGTAGTAAGGTACGTAGTCGCGCTGTTCAGCGATGGAGTACCGTTGGATGACGCCACTCCGAAGACTACGTGGCTAACTACGAGCAGCCAATAATTTCTCCTACTCTCCAGTCATCTAGTCTCTATCTCTGTCCCTATCTTTCCCTCTGTCTTACCCCAAAAACCGCCGCATCGTTCCCTGGAATGTCTCTTGATGTTCTAATGGCAGGACATGACCGCATTCGGGCAGTTTGTGCGTTTCCTGAACATTGGGCATCAGCTCGGCCAACTTGTCGCATTCGGCCACCGGCACAACCTGATCGTCAGCCCCCCACATCAGACAGGTGGGATGGTTGATTTGCGGCAGAAACGGCCGTGTCTGATAATACGCCGTCGCCCGCAGCACCGCCGATGAAGCCCGCGATAACGCATAATCTTGCAAACGCCGCGCCCAAACCGAATCGTCTTGCAAACTGGCGTCATAAAACGGCGTTTTGATTTGTCGCTGCAGCCACAACTTCGACTGCGAAGCGACCGATCCCAACTCCACCAGACGCAGCCCAAATCCAATCTTCTTCAACCAATCGGGGTAACTTTCCGCCCGCAGTAAAGCCGGAGCCACCAAAAGCAAGCGCGTCACATCATCGGGGTAGGCGGCGGCAAAACCGCCAGCCAACGTGCCGCCAAACGAATGCCCCACCAACGCCACTGGCGGCAAATCCAACGCCGTCCGAAAAGCGGCCAACCATTCCACCAGGTGGGGCATGGTATACGGCGCGGCATTGTCACTGTAGCCAAAACCGGGGATGTCGGGCGCAATCAACCATAGTTCATCGGCCAATTCGTGCAACGCCTCGCGGAAACTATCGGCCGAGGTGGACATGCCATGCAGCAAGATAATGGGACGGCCGTTACGCTTACCCATCTCATAATATCCCGTTCTAACCCCCAGCGCGTCCACAAAATAACGCGGCAATTCATCATATGGATAATTACTCATTCAGCGCTCCTCATTCTTTATTCCTCAATCAGCCAATCCCAATATCGATCCGACAGAATCGGCATGGCGCACGCCGTTTCGAATCGCTTCAGCCACTGTTTCTACAGCCATGTTGGCTGCCAAATCAAAATCCGCCTCAATTTGGCCCGTCGCTAAAGCAAAAGCCGTATCGCCCTCATGAGTCATATGTGCCGGACGCACAGCGATTGCCAAACCGTCATGGGCACGCTGAGCCAACCGATAAGCGTCAACTTTGGTCAACCGGGCATTCGTAGCCACGATAACCAATGTTGTATTTGTTCCCCACTGTGGCGGTTCTGAGGAAGGCATAAAACGTAATGGCTTATCCTTTGCCAACCAAGCGCCATCTGGCGCCCGCGCTCCGGCCAATACAGACCCATCGGCATTCACAATATCGCCAATAGCATTGACGACTGCCATAGCAGTAACGACTAATTCGCCATAAGCCATGCTGGATAAACCAAACCCGCCCTTCATTGGCATATGCTTGGGCGCAGCCCACTTGCCAACGGTCACACCTGCGCCAGCCCCAACATTACCCTGAGCTATATTCACTTCGGAAGCGGCCAAACAAGCGGCATAACCCATATCGGCGTCAGGAAAAACTTCTCCCTGGCTCAAAAACAAATCATAAACGACAGCGGCCGTAACAATAGGCACAGGACGAATGGGCGTAACATGGCCATAGCCGCGTTCTGACAGATAACGTACAACGCCATCGGCCGCGGCCAGGCCAAAAGCGCTGCCTCCGGTCAAAACAACGGCATTAACTTTGTGCATTGGCCTATCTGGAGCCAACAAAGCCGTCTCGCGGGTTCCTGGTCCCGGGCCGCGAACGTCAACGCTGCCGACAGCGCCTTCTGGGCACAGCATCACCGTGCAGCCCGTGTGATTTGCTTCATTTGTCGCATGACCAATTTTAATGCCGGGGATGTGGAATGGGTTCATGGGAGCGAATAATAACCCTGTCCGAGCAAAATCTCAAAACTCTCTAATCTCTCAATGCCAATTTCATGGACAAATCAAATAATCCATGTTACCGTTTTGCCCCAATTTCCTAATTAAACGTAACTACTAACACCGTCATTCCTGCGCAGGCAGGAATCCACGATGGATACCCGCCTTCGCGGGTATGACATCCAGAGAGGCTTAGTAGTTACCACTAAACGATCATTTCGCGGAGGTTATTTACAATGAAAACAGCGATTGTGGTACATGGCGGAGCCGGAGCCTGGAGTGAGAAGCCTGACCGGCTTTCACGGGCGCTCCCGGTTTGCATTGAGGCGGCTAAAGCAGGTCAGGCAGTTCTGGTTGCCGGTGGCTCGGCGATGGATGCGGTGGAAACGGCCGTCCGCATTCTCGAAGACCATCCCGTTTTAGACGCCGGGCGGGGCAGCTACCCCAACGCCGATGGGCTGGTGGAGATGGACGCGCTGATGATGAACGGCCGTAACCTCGATTTAGGCGCCATCGCCGCCGTCCAGCGCATCCAGAACCCCATCAGCCTGGCCCGCCGCGTTATGGAATACCACGACCACAACTTCCTCGTTGGCAACGGCGCCGAAGCCTTCGCCGCCAAAGCCGGCATCCCCTTCTGCGATCCGGCCGATTTGCTAACCGATGAAAACCTCGCTCACTATCAGGCTGCCAACGGCACAACGAACCCAGCAGCCGATTCAGGCAGCATTGGCGACACAGTCGGCGCTGTCGCCATTGACGCCGATGGCAACCTGGTCGCCGGCACATCCACCGGCGGAACGCGGCACAAACTCCCCGGCCGCGTCGGCGACAGCCCCCTCGTTGGTTCTGGCGGCTACGCTGACAACTGGACAGCCGCCGTCAGCGCCACCGGGCATGGCGAAGCGCTCATGAAAGTCGTCATCAGCAAGCGGGTGTGCGATTTAGTCGGCGACGGCCTTTCGGCCCAAGCCGCCTGCGACGCGGCCATCCAACTGCTGGCCGAACGGGTTGATGGCACAGGCGGCCTCATCGCCGTCGATGCGCGCGGGCAGATTGGCGTGGCCCGCAACACCAACGCTATGCCATTTGCTTACGCCATTGGCGATGAAGCCATCGTCAGCGGACACTAACAATCAACAAAAAACAGAAAACAGGCAACAAAAAACGATTCGCGTTGTGGATCTCTGCGCGAATCGTTTTTGTTTTCCGTTAGCAACTATGCGAGTCATTCCTGCGAAGGCAGGAATCCACACACCTGGATACCCGCCTTCGCGGGTATGACAACCGAGGGAGACCCATAAGAGGCTCTTTTATTGACTGTTAGCTCTCTGATTTCCCGAATTCTTCAAGAAAACGAATGCTAGTCTGAATGCCGCGATAGAAATTGGGCAAATAAAAACGCTCATTAGGCGAATGAATTCTATCGTCGGGCAGGCCAAAGCCCATTAAAACCGTCTCCAGGCCCAAATGGGTTTGGAAGGCGGCGATAACAGGGATGGAGCCGCCTTCGCGCATGTAAACGGGGGACTTGCCAAAAACCTGCTCATAAGCGGCAGCGGCGGCCACCATCGCCGGCATCGTGTAATCGGTCACGCTGGCCGGGGATGACGATAGATTTTTCATCGTAACGTTGACCGTTGGCGGCGCAATTTTGGTCACATATTCGCGGAATAGGCGTTCAATTTCCTGCGGATCCTGGTCGGGGACAAGACGCATGGAAATTTTGGCGTGGGCATGAGACGGCAAAACAGTTTTGCCGCCCGCCCCCGTGTAGCCGCCAATGATGCCGTTGACATCGAGCGTGGGCCGCGCTCCCAGTCGTTCGACGAGGGCGAATTCCGGTTCGCCCCAAAGCTGCGGCGCGCCCGTTTCGGCCAGCCATTTTTCTTCGTCGCGCGGTAATTGGCTCAGCACTTCGCGTTCATCGTCGGTTAACGGCCGTACCCCATCATAAAACCCTGGAATCAACACATGCCCATCCTCATCCTTGAGTTTGGCAATGATATGGCTGAGGGCGTTGAGCGGGTTATCAATCCCGCCGCCGAAGCTGCCCGAATGCAAATCGCGGCCAGGCCCGGTGATGTCCAGCAGCATGTAACACATGCCGCGCAAGCCATAAACGATGGCCGGCTGATCGGGGCTGAGGATACCGGTGTCGGAAACGAGGGCGATGTCGGCGGCCAGCAGTTCTTTATTTTGCGGGATGAACGCTTCCAGGCTTTCGCCGCCGCTTTCCTCCTCCCCTTCGATGATGAATTTGACGTTGACGGGGAGACGGCCGTTTGTCTTCAAATACGCTTCCACCGCCTTAACATGCACATACGCCTGCCCTTTATCGTCTGACGAACCGCGCGCGTACAAATAATCGCCGCGCACATCCGGTTCAAACGGCGGCGATTCCCAAAGTTCCAACGGATCGGCCGGTTGGACATCGTAATGACCGTAAATCAACACCGTTGGAGCCTCTGGCCCGGCGTGCAGCCAATCGCCGTAAATGAGCGGGTGGCGGGCTGTCTTGATAAGGCGTACATTTTCAATGCCCGCGTCGCGCATGGCGCCAGCCATCCACGCAGCGGCGGCGGCCACATCATCGGCGCGCTCCGGCTGGGTACTGATACTGGGAATACGTAAAAATTCAATCAATTCGGCCAAATACGCGGCCTCATTGGCCTGGGCATAACTGGCAGGGGTTAAGGTTGTGTTGTCCATTCGTTTAGACCTTCTTTTGTGGGTATAATTATCTGGTTGTCATTCGGCAACCGCGCAAAGATTATAACCTAAATCTGCTAAAAAGATGGGTAACTATACGTCATTCCTGCGCAGGCAGGAATCCACAAACATGGATACCCGCCTTCGCGGGTATGACAGTCGAGAGACTCCTCTATAAATGTAGGACAAGTTGTTAACTTGTCCGGGCAAGATAACATCTTGCCCTACAGCAGCAGTCATTTTCATTTATTTGATGGTGGGCA
>JANTGY010000300.1 GCA_024762695.1 Anaerolineae bacterium | reverse complement strand
CCCTCCCCCGCACGGGGCGCGAAGCGCCCTCGTGCGGGCAATACTCGGCTCACAAAATATAAGTTTGACGCGCAGCATTGCCCAAGCTGACAAATTTGTTATGAGTTTGGAAAAGTCCTGGGTTGTGAAGGGGCGAAGGTACGGAGTTCCTCTGCAACTTCGCCCCGTGCCACTTGCAAACCTGCCACTTGCACACTTGCAAACCTGCCACTTGCACACTTGCAAACCTGCCACTTGCACACTTGCAAACTTGCCTGTATGCTCGTTTTATGTCCGAACTGAAATACTGGTTGGGGTTTAATTTGGTCAAGGGCATCGGCCCGGCCAAAGTACAAGCCTTGATTGGAGCCTTTGGCAATCTGGACATGGCCTGGCGTGCAACCGAATTTGAATTACGTAAAATTGGGTTTGATCAACGAGCGATAAAAAGTTTTATTGCCACCCGTTCGACGTTGGATTTGGATGCGCAATGGGCTGCTGTTCAGGCGGCTGGTATTAATTTAATAACGTGGGAATCGCCCAATTATCCCGCTTATTTACGCGAGATTCCCGGCGCGCCGCCCCTGTTGTACATGCACGGCATGATAAAAGAAGCGGATCGCTGGGCGGTAGCGATTGTGGGCACGCGGCGGTTGACGAGTTACGGCCGTCAAGTCACCCGTGATTTAACAATTGGATTAGTGCGGAACGGCATCACCATCGTCAGCGGATTGGCGCGCGGGGTCGATTCTGTGGCCCATCAAACGGCCGTAGACGCTGGCGGTCGTACTATTGCCGTGCTGGGGTCGGGCCTGGATTGCATTTATCCCTCCGAAAACCGCCGTTTGGTCAACGAAATTGTGGATGGACAAGGCGCGGTGTTGTCAGAATATGGCCTGGGCGTGCAGCCCGAAGCCAAAAACTTCCCGCCGCGCAACCGTGTCATCAGCGGCCTGTCGTTGGGCGTGATTGTGGTCGAAGCAGGCGAGCGCAGCGGCGCTTTAATCACGTCCAAATTTGCATTGGATCAAGACCGCGAAGTGTTTGCCGTGCCGGGGAATATCAACAGTCCCGTCAGCCGCGGCCCCAACCGGCTCATTCAGCGCGGCGCCAAGCTGGTTACCAGCGCCGATGATGTGTTGGAAGAGTTGAATTTGACGATGGTGGCCGAGAAAACGGCCGTGCAGCTAGCCTTACCCGAATCTGCTGAAGAAGCCGCTTTGATGGCCCACATGACTACCCAACCCGTCCACATAGACGAACTGAGCCGCGCCACAGGTATGGCTTCTAGCCTCGTTAGCAGCACCTTGACACTAATGGAACTCAAAGGCATCGTTCAGCAAGTTGGCGGCATGAACTACGCCCGCATCCGCGAAGAGGGACCAGTGTACAAAACGAGCAACATAAAACAGACAACAGGTAACAAATAACAAATCACGAAAACAAGAAGAAAAGCACAATTGCCAAACTCCGCAGCTTCGCAATTGCGCGACCACAAGATTAAGGACTATTCTTATGAAAATCGTCATCTTTGCCGGTGGCTCCGGACGCCGTTTATGGCCCATCAGTCGTCAAAAATCACCCAAACAATTCGAGCCAATCCTCGGCTCTGAATCAACCCTGCAACTGGCCGTCAGTCGTGTGCTTGACACGTATGGCGCCGAAAACATTTATATTTCCACCAATGAAAAATACGTTGGGATGGTGCAAGAACAACTGCCGCAGCTTCCGGCGGCCAACATCATTGGCGAACCAACCCGGCGCGATCTGGCTGCGGCCGTCGGCTTAGCCATGTCCCATTTGGCCCACGCTGCCGATGCCGCCCAATTAGATGAAGAGCCAGTCGCCATTTTATGGGGCGACAACTACATGGATCAAACGCCTAACTTTCTCAAGGTGATGGCAACGGCCGAAAAACTACTGCAACAAAAAGAGGCCGACATTCTCTTCATCGGCGAAACGCCTCGTTTTGCCAACGAAAATTTAGGCTGGTTGGGCCTGGGCGAGCAGTTAGGCGCGGTGAACGGGCAGCCTTACTATCGTTTTGGTTCCCTCACTTACCGCCCGCCATTAGCCGACTGCCAGCGCATGTTTGCTGCCAAGAGCCATGTTTGGAACACAGGCTATTTTGTCACCACCCTCGGTTTTGTGCGGCAGCTTTATCGGGAACGCCAACCGGCGATGTGGGCGCAGTTGTCCCAAATCGAGGCTAAAATTGGGCAAGACGGATACGATGATGTTTTACACGATATTTACCCGCAAATGGAAGTCATCAGTTTTGATGATGCTATCTTGACTTACATAGCGCCGGAACAGGCGTTGGTGCTGCACAGCGAGATGGGCTGGAGCGATCCGGGCACATTGTACGCCCTCAAAGAAGCCATCAACCCCGATCTAACGGCCAATGTCGCCCAAGGACAGGTCATCATCGAACAAGCGCAGGATTGTTTGGTTTACAATTACGAATCTGATAAGCTGGTTGTAACGGTGGGGGTAACCGGTCTTGTGGTTGTGAATACCGAAGATGCGATTTTGGTTGTCCACAAAGACAGCATCCCATTGGTTAAACAAGTTGTGAATGGATTGGAAGGAACAGATTTAGAAAAGTATAGTTAAAACGTGAAACGTAAAACGTAAATCATCCTTACGTTTTACGTTTTACGTTTCACGAGAAGCGTTTATGAATAACGAACAACTGATTGGTTATTGTTTTAAGTGTAAAGAAAAACGGCCGATTTTAGAGCCGAAGGCAGAATGGGCGGCCAATGGCGCGCCGGGAACGCGGGGGACATGTCCTGTATGCGCCGGAACCATTTACAAGACGGGGCACACTCCGGCTCACGATGATTTGCCCAAGCCGGAAATTCAGCCGCGTCAACGGAAGAAGGCCCAAAAGAGTAAAAAACGGACAGCCAAGAAAAAGAAATCAGTTCGACGCTATGGTAAGTTGGTGGTTGTTGAATCCCCGGCCAAAGCCAAGACGATTGGCCGCTATTTGGGGCGCGGGTACACAGTCAAATCCAGCGTCGGCCATGTGCGCGATTTGCTCAAATCACGCTTGAGCGTGGATGTTGAGAATGGTTTCCAGCCGGAATACCGCGTGCCCAATGATAAGCGCAAAGTGGTTAAAGAATTGCAGGCGGCGGCGGCCAAAGCCAAAGAAATCTACCTGGCGACTGACCTTGACCGAGAGGGGGAAGCAATCGCCTGGCATGTGTTGGAGTCGGCAGAAATGGATCCGGCGCGCACGAAACGCGTTGTTTTTCAGGAAATCACAAAACCGGCGATTCAGGCGGCCTTTGAAAAGCCGCGCGAGATTGATATGAATCAGGTGAACGCGCAGCAGGCGCGCCGGATTTTGGATCGATTGGTGGGCTATAAGTTAAGCCCGTTGTTATGGCGCAAGGTGCGCGGGCGGTTGTCGGCGGGGCGTGTACAGTCGGTTGCCGTTCGCTTGGTAGTAGAACGTGAACGGGAAATTGATAATTTTATGCCGGAAGAATATTGGACGCTGGATGCGGAATTGAGCCAGCAAAAGGTTGCAGATAAGAAACCTAGACCATTTTTCATCGGCAAATTCCACAAATTCAAAGGCAAGAAGCCCGTTTTGGGTAGTGAAGCCGATGTGCTGCCCCATTTGGACGCGCTAGAAAAGGCAGCCTGGACGATTGGCGATGTGCGGCTGGGAACGCGAACGCGCCGTCCGGCAGCGCCGTTTACGACCAGTACGTTGCAGCAAGAAGCGTCGCGTAAATTGAATTTTGGAGCCAGCAAAACGATGCGGATCGCCCAGCAGCTTTATGAGGGCGTTGATGTGGGCGAGGCGGAGGCGGTTGGTCTGATTACGTATATGCGGACGGACAGCGTCAATATCTCTAAAGAGGCGCAGGCCATCACGCGCGATTATATCCGGGACGAGTTTGGGGCCGATTATGTGCCTAAATCGCCGCCGGTTTACAAAACAAAGGCCAAGGCGGCGCAGGAAGCGCATGAAGCGGTACGGCCGACTTCTGTGCAGCGCACGCCTAAACGCATTAAAAAACATCTTTCCCGCGACCAGTACCGGTTGTACCAGTTGATTTGGGAGCGGTTTGTGGCCAGCCAGATGGCGTCGGCTGTGTATGATACGGTGTCGGCCGATATTTGGGCGGGGGATGCGGCGGTGGCGGCGCTGAAACGGCCGTATCTCTTCCGCTCCACCGGTTCAACCTTACGTTTTGCCGGGTTCCTGGCCTTGTACGAAGAAACTAAGCCCGAAGACCGCCCCGACGACCTGGGCGACAATCCGGTGCCGTCTGATTTGAAGCAGGGCGAGCTGATAGACTTGATGCGCTTACTGCCGGAACAGCACTTTACCCAGCCGCCGCCCCGCTACTCCGAGGCGACGCTGGTGAAAAAAATGGAAGAACAAGGCATCGGCCGTCCCAGCACCTATGCGGCCACGCTGTCCACCATTCAGCGGCGCGGCTATGTGGAACGGGAGAAGCGACGTCTCTTCCCCACCGAAACCGGTCAGGTTGTGAATGATTTACTGGTCGAGTATTTCCCTAATGTCCTTTCGCCGGATTTCACGGCCCGAATGGAGAGCGAATTAGACGATATTGCCAATGGCAAAGAGTGGGTTCCGGTCATTAGCAGCTTCTATGAGCGTTTTTCGCGTAATTTAGAGGCGGCTGATGCGGCTCTGCCCAAGATTGATTTGAAGCGGGAGCCGGAATTGGTAGGGCGGGCGTGTCCTACATGCGGCGAACCATTGGTTTACCGGGATGGTCGGTTTGGCCGCTTTATCGGCTGCAGCGCTTTCCCCAAATGCCGCTATACGGAGCAGATTTTGGTGAAGATTGGCGTGAAATGCCCCAAAGACGGCGGCGATTTGGTGGAAAAGCGGACGCGCAAGAACCGTATCTTTTACGGCTGCGCCAATTACCCGGAATGCGACTGGACGAGTTGGAAACGGCCGTTACCCCAACCCTGTCCTCACTGCGGCGGTCTGCTCATCCAAATCAACAAACACACCG
>JANTGY010000299.1 GCA_024762695.1 Anaerolineae bacterium | reverse complement strand
CATTTTGAGGATGCCAAACGCTGCCGAACGGAACAAAATCTGCGCTCCGGCAACCAATTGGCCTTCTTTCTTGAGCCAGACGCGCTTGGCCGCCCAGTTAAAACGGTTCTTCAGCCGCGCCCAGTTCGTCGTCTGCAAAATGCTGCCGTTAGGGTGGGCGGCCACGAACGCATCCCACTCGGCGTCGTCTTGCGAGTAGGGTTGTTCGCCTAAACTAAGAAATTTATCAAACATGCGGGGATTATACCTCTGGAATGCAGAATGATGAATGCGGAATGTGGAATTCATCATTCTGCATTCCGCATTCATCATTTGATGTGCTACAATTTTGCCATCGTTCATGAATAAGCAAGGGAGTAGGCAATGAGTCAGGTGCAGCAACTTTACCTATTGCAGCAAATTGATACGGAGATTCAGGAGAAGAAGAAGCGGCTGGGCGAGGTTTTGCGGGCGCAGAAGGAGACGAAGGCGTTGTTAGCGGCACGGAAGCGGTTGGAAACGGCCGTTGCCGATCTGCAATCCTGGCAAACTCAACGGCAAGACCTTAATCTGGCGCTGCAAAGCCTAAAAAATAAAGCCAAAAGCGCCGAGCAGCGTCTTTACTCCGGCAAAGTCAAAAACCCCAAAGAATTAGCCGATCTGCAAAGTTCTATCGAGTCCATAGGACGACAACGATCGGCTCTGGAAGATGAAATTTTGGAAGCGATGATCATGCTCGAGGACGCCGAGACCGAAAAAGGGGCGGCGGAGCAATCCTTGCAAGTGCTTCAGGCTGATTGGGAACAGGCGCAGGCAGCGTTGAAAATAGAGCAAAATGAACTGGCGCTGCGCGTTCATGCGTTGATGGGACAGCGCCAAACGCGCCTGGGTACAATCGACCCCCCATTTTTGACAGAATACGACGCCATTCGTAAAAAACAGAATGGCATTGCCGTCGTCAAAATAAAAAACCATATTTGCACCGGCTGCCGTCTTAACGTTTCCGCTCTCAAGGAAAAGAAAGCGCGCGAAGGGGAAAAAGTATATTGCGCCAGTTGCGGCCGGATCATGGTCGTTTGAGAATAGGGGCGACCATAAGGGTCGCTCCCGATTGGGCAGGCACAAGGCCGCGCCCTTACCCCTTGCTTTGTCATTCCTGCGGAGGCAGGAATCCATCCCGGTAAAAGCATGGATTCCCGCCTGCGCGGGAATGGCAGCCCACGGCCTTTTTATTTAAGGCACATTCATCAAGGCTGTTGTAATCCGGTTAGCGTTTCTTGCAGCAGCGCCCAGGCGTGGGCGACATGCCGTTCTGCGGTGCGAATGTTGCCAATGGCCAGCCGCAGTGTGAATTTTCCGCTTAAATTGGTGTGCGAAAGATAGATCTCTCCTGTTTCGTTGACGGCCGTCATCAACTGCTCATTCAATTCATTCAACGCTGTCTCCGGCACACTGTCCGGACAAGCGCGGAAGCAAACCGTACTGAATGGCGTTGGAGCTAACCGCTCAAAATTGGACGCGGCGTCCACCCAGTTCGCAAATTGTTGCCCCAGGCGAATATGTTCGCGCAGGCGGGCGGCCAGACCGTCTTGCCCATATGTGCGGATGACCATCCAAAGTTTAAGAGCGCGGAAGCGGCGCCCCAACTGCACGCCATAATCCATTAGATTTTTTACTGCGGCGGCGTCCCCTTCGGCCGTGCGGAGATAGTCTGGTACCAGACTGAAAGCGCGCTTGACGACACCGGGATGGCGGGTGTAGAAAACGCTCAAATCGATGGGGGTGAAGAGCCATTTATGGGGATTGACGACGATGGAATCGGCCTCTTCGGCTCCATCCAAGACGCCGCGCATTTCGGGGACGATGGCGGCCATTCCGCCGTAAGCGCCGTCTACGTGCAGCCACAAATTATGTTTTTGCGCGATGGCGGCGATTTCGGAAACGGGGTCGATGCTGGTGGTGGAGGTTGTGCCAACGGTGGCGCAGACGAAGAACGGCCGATACCCGGCAGCGATGTCTGATTGCACGGCCGTTTCCAACGCATCAACCTGCATCTGAAATTCGGCGTTGCTGGGGATTTTGACCACATTTTCTTGACCCAACCCCAGCGTAATCGCTCCCTTTTCCACCGAGGAGTGGGTTTGATCGGAGACGTACAGCCGCAAACGGGGCAGGTCGGCGCGTCCGGCCAACCCCTGGCGGCGCACATCCAAATCCAACGCCTCCCGCGCTGCGGCGATGGCGATCATGCTGGAAATAGAGGCTGTATCCATAATGACGCCGTCCAAACCGGCGGGCAGCCCCAGCATTTGGCGCAGCCAATCCAGAGCCACGTCTTCCAATTCAGTTGCCGCCGGGGATGTTTTCCACAACATGGCGTTTACATTGAGCGCAGCCATCAACATCTCCCCTAAAATGCCGGGCATGGAACCGGTGATGCCGAAATAGGCGAAAAAGCTGGGATGGTTCCAATGGGTGACGCCGGGCAGCAGGATATTTTCAAAATCGGCCAAAATGCGATCCATCGTTTCTGGTTGGGCCGGCGGCGTGGCGGGGAGTTGGCTTTTTATCTCCCCTGGCTGGCTGCGCGAAAGAACAGGGTATTGTTCGGGATGGGTCAGGTAATCGGCAATCCAATCCACGATTTGATGGCCGTATTGGCGGAAATCATTGGGATTCATGTCGCCGGTTTGGGGTAATTTATGGGACATTGCGATACTCTCCTCGTATAACATGCTTGTAGTAAGGTGCGCAGCTTTTGGAGTACTGTTCGGTGGAACGCCACTCCGAAGACTACGTGGCTAAATACGAACGATTTAGGTGAAAACGGGAAAGTCATTTGAATTAGGAAAACAATGGTTCTCCCGTTTTCCCTGAGTAAACCACAAAGAATTAGCGCGTTTTTTATCAAAATACTTTTTGTGGTTTACCTAATCTCTCTTTTCAAAGCGGCTGCGTAATTTGCGCTAGGCGGCAAGTATACTCCGGTTTTGGTAAGAATCTTACATTTTTAGCGGCCGCTTGTGAGTATGGTATGAGAGTCGTACGACGGTTGGGGAACGGCCGTTGTGCAGGCGGTTGACCTATCTGATAAAATAAACGCATCTTTCGATTATGATTTTAGGTGAACCACAAAATGCATTTTGATAAAAATGCGCGCATCTTTTGTGGTTTATTCAGGGAAAACGGGAGAATTTTGGTTTTCCTCATCCAAAGAACTTTCCCGTTTTCACCTAGGAGTTTTGATAACCTATGGCGCGAATTGCTCGATTAAGTTTAATGGCCGGTTTGTTGGCGGTAGGCCTGTTGATCTACGTCGTTCCGGCAGCGGCAGATGAAGTATGTTATGCCGACGAACGGGGCGCTTTTTGCGACGCGGAGCCGGTTCCGCCCATGTTCGCGCTGCCCGAACCGTTTGCAGACAGCTTTTTGCCGAACACGCAATATGCGCGTTTGGATGATTTGATCAACGTGCATGCCGGTCCCAGCCGCGCTGAACCAATTGTCCGTAACGTGGGCGATGGTTTTCTGTTCTCGACTTTGAGTGGTGGAACGTATAATGAAGCTGGCGAGTTATGGTATATGATAAACCCCGGCGAATATGTGCTGGCTGAAGATTTGCGGATTGTGGAAGATTCAGAGTTCACGGGGGTGATTGTTAACCGACAGCCGCAACGGCCGTTTGGCTGGATGATTGTCGATTATTGGTACAGTCTGACCCCTGGGGCAGAACTGGATGAAAGTCTGCCTAAATTGCCGCGTTACACGTTCTTCGAGGTCTTTGACGCGGTTGAAGCGGAAGATGGCTGGATTTGGTACAACATTGGCAACGGCCGTTGGATGCGCCAAACTTATGTTAGCGTCATTGAAGTCACGCCGCGCCCAGACGAAATTGGCCCCGATGAGTACTGGGTCGAGATTGACTTGTATGAGCAGAGCTTTACCGCTTACGAAGGCGACCAAATGATTTATGCCGGTCTGGTCTCCAGCGGTCTAAACCGCTGGCCGACTTACGAAGGGCTTTTCCAGGTTGAACAGCGTTTTACCAAGACAAAAATGTCTGGAGCTGAAGGTAAAGTCGATTATTATTTTGTCGAGGATGTGCCGCATACCATGTATTTTGACATGAAAAATGAAATCGCTCTACATGGCGCTTATTGGCACGATCGTTTTGGGTACAAGCATAGTCATGGCTGCGTTAACATGCCCCCCCGCGATGCAGAATGGGTTTTCAATTGGTCGGCTGATGCGCCCAATGATTTGTGGGTCCTCGTTCATACATCTAATCCCACCAGCATCTTTGAACGGTACGACATGGAAACAAACTTTTCTGGACCATAGTGAAGAAAAACCGGAGTTTCAAAAACTCCGGTTTTTTCTTTCCGGCTGAATCGTTTGGAAATCACGCAGCGCCCTGTTCCCAATAAAAAACAAATAAGGTTCTTGGGGAATTCGTGGGGTAATCATAGCGTAATGCGTAATCCGTGATGCGTAACCAGAGGCGCGTTACGCATTACGTAACACGGATTACGACAAACTCCATGAAATCCGAAAGATCAACAAATACTAACCTGTTGCATGGTGTCGCAACACTGTTTTTGTCGCTCTAATTCTGCGCTCAACTGCCAATAAAGAGCGTAGAGATTTAAAGAGAAAAACTTTACGCCCTTTGCATTCTTCGTGGTGAAACATTGTTCAAGGTGTTGGTGGTCGCAACAATAACTTCTTAAATTCCCAATCATCTATTGATTCTCATGCGATCTTAACGCCTCATTCGCGCCAAATCCGTTACCATAATGGCTTGATGGTGCGGTAACGTGATGTAAACGGATTGGAGCGAGGCGATTTTGTGGTAAATCGGTATTGGCAGTTTTGGGGCGCGCTATTGTCGTTTTTCTTTCTGTTAGTTGGTTGTCAGACGGAACGAGTGGATCCGCCGCCTGCGCCAATCGCTGGTTTTGAAACGGCCGTTTCCCCTAACGCCATTACTCCCGAAAACGCCATCCAGCTTGTTCCCCTCC
>JANTGY010000298.1 GCA_024762695.1 Anaerolineae bacterium | reverse complement strand
TCCCGCCTTCGCGGGAATGACATTTCGAAATCTCAGCCAAAATTTGGTTTGGCGAAGGTGTTGGGTACTAGAGACTCCTTTAATTGAAACTCGTATATTCGCTGGAGACATTGATGAAAGCTTTTGAACTTGACGATTTACTTTTCCAACAAAAAACAGAGCGGCGCGCTTACCTGGAATTTTTGCGCCAGTCATCTATGAGTGTGGGACTTTACACGCTGCCGGCGGGGGGCGTAGACCGACAAAAACCGCATGCCGAGGATGAGATGTATTACGTCATTCGCGGTCACGGCGTAATCAATGTGGCCGGAGAGGATCGGACTGTTCAGGCGGGAAGTTCAGTTTTTATCGCCGCTGGGGTGGAGCATTATTTTCATGTGATTGAAGAGGAATTGGTTATTCTGGTCTTTTTTGCGCCGGCGGAAGGGACGACAGAGTGAGGTTAGTTTGATGAGCAACAAGAATGATAAACCCATTACCCATGCGCGCCGCCAGGATCGGGCGATTACGGATGAGGCCTGGATTCGGGCGTTTTTGCACCGCGCTGATTTTGGCGCTTTGGCGACTGTTCATGACGGCCAGCCTTTTATTAACACGAATTTATTTGCTTATGATGAGGCGGCCCATGCCATTTACACGCACACGGCGCGGGCTGGCCGCACACGGTCAAACGTGGCTGAGGACGGTAAGGTTTGCTTTTCTATCAGTGAGATGGGGCGGCTGCTGCCAGCGGCCGAAGCGCTGGAGTTTAGTGTGGAATATGCAGGGGTGATGGTGTTTGGCACGGCCGTTTTCGTGGCTGATCCCGTCGAAGCGGAACATGGCTTGCAGCTTTTGTTGGATAAATACGCGCCGCATCTACGCCCCGGCCGCGATTATCGCCCCATCATACCCGCTGAATTGAAACGCACGGCCGTTTACCGTATCAACATCGAATCATGGAGCGGCAAACAAAAGCAAGCGCCGGATGATTTTCCGGGGGCATATCGGTACGAAGACGTGGCGCCTGAAACGTAAAAAGAGGGACGGATGGATTTTGTTATTGAAGTGATGAAAACGGCCGATTGGGGAGCGGTGCAGGCCATTTATTGGGAAGGCATTGAATCGGGACAGGCGACGTTTGAAACGGCCGTGCCCGCTTGGGAGGTCTGGGATAGCTCACATTTACGCCACAGCCGCCTCGTCGCCAGGACAACGGCAGGCGTGGTTGGCTGGGCGGCGCTGACGCCGGTTTCCAGCCGCTGCGTTTACGAAGGCGTGGCGGAAGTCAGCGTCTACATTGCCGCCGCCGCCAGAGGGCAAGGCGTGGGCAAGGCCCTACTGGGCGCGCTGGTCGCTGCATCGGAACAAGAGGGCATCTGGACGTTGCAATCGAGCCTGTTCCCCGAAAATGAAGCCAGCGTCGCCATTCACCGAGCGAATGGTTTTCGTATTGTGGGCCGCCGCGAGCGCGTCGCGCAGCAGTATGGCGTTTGGCGCGATACCCTGATAATGGAGCGGCGCAGTTCGGTTGTCGGCCAAGCGTAAATGAGCATTCCTCCGTTCCAACTACGTCAATGCCATAATCCCGACTGCCGTTTTCGCTTTCCGGTGACGGATAATCGACAAACTGGCGAACGCTGCCCGCACTGCGGCGCGCCGACGGAGCTGGTTACGCTGTTTTCGCAGGGAGAACGGCCGTCTTCCCCACCGCAACAAAACACCCCCGTCATCGAAGCCATGCTGGACAACCTTCGCAGCGTTTACAATGTCGGCTCCATCTTCCGCACGGCCGATGGGGCCGGGCTGGGCCATCTGCATTTGGGCGGTATCACGCCGCCGCCTGACCATCCTAAAATTGCCAAAACGGCGTTAGGCGCGGAACAATCGGTGGCCTGGTCGTCGTATCGCAATGGGTTGGACACGGCCGTTTCCCTCAAACAACGCGGCTACCAATTATGGGCCATCGAGGAGAGCGAACAGTCGGAATCGTTATTTGCGGCTAAAATTCCGCCGGACAGCCCGCCCATTCTTCTCATCGTGGGCAATGAAATTACGGGCGTAGACCCCGCAATACTGGCTGAATGCCATCGCGTTTTGCACATACCGATGGCCGGCCGCAAAAAGTCGCTCAATGTGGCCACGGCATTTGGCATCGCCGCTTATTTTTTGCGGTTTAGTCGAATGGAGCGTTGATTATGAAAAAGCAAATCAAAATGGCCTGGATGGGCGCTTTGAAAGGAACGCCGTTGGGAACGTTGTGGACGGCCGTCTCTCCCCAAGGTCTTGTGGCGATTAGTTTGTGGCCGGATCGGGCGCAGTTTGCGGCCCAGGTTGCCAAATTGACCGGACAAACGCCCATTGACGAGCCGGAGCGGGTAACGGCCGTCGCCCACCAACTCCGCGAATATCTGAGCGGGGAACGCAAGGTTTTTGACCTGGCAATTGATTGGTCGGTGATGACGCCGTTTCAGGCGTTGGCTTTGCGGGCGGTGTATGCGGTTGGGTACGGCCGTACCCAAACCTACGCCGACATCGCCCAACAAATCGGCAAACCTAAAGCCGTTCGCGCCGTGGGCCGGGCCAACGCCACCAATCCCATGCCCCTCGTCATCCCCTGCCACCGCATTTTGGGCAGCGACGGCAAACTGCACGGCTTCTCCGCGCCTGGCGGCCTGGAAACCAAAGCATGGCTGCTGCGGATGGAAGGCAGTTGGCTTATTTGAGGGCAAAATACTGAAGGTAGAAGGCGGAATGTTGAGTGGTGAATGACGGGATGTTTTTTTGGATGGATCAGGATGTAACGTAAGCCAACTCGCCTACCGTCACGGCAAAGGGCAGCTTATTTTCTTCTGGAGTCAATGGACAAACCCAGCGTGGATTGTACGCGCACGATGGGTTGTACGCGAAGTTGAAATCCAGGGCCATGATCTCCGCGCCCGCCCCCAAATCGGCCCCTTTGATTGTGTCGTACAGGTAACGGCCGCCGCCAAACGTGCGACGGCCGTTCGTTACATCTTTAAACGGCAAAAACAAACCGCCGCCATACCCCTCCATCCAATACAAGCTTAACCTGGCCGGTTCGCCATCAATTTCGAAGCGAACATAGGCGATGCGCGTGAATTCCAGCTTCCCATCGGCGCCCAAGTCGACGTAAACAGTCTCCCGCGGGGCAGAAGCGTCAATCTCCCCGGAGACCCGCCAAACAGGATCGTAAGGATAATAAGCGAGGCTGGTAAAATTGGCCCGCTGCGCTTCATTTAGCGGCGATTGGGGATGAAATTGGAACAAATCATCGCGGGCGGCGCGGAAATTGCGCCAGGCTGTCGCTGGATCGGCCGTCGCTTCTTCGCGCACGCAGGCATATAATTGCGTTACCATCCGCCGCCATAAAGCCAATGTGAGAGGGTTTGAAGGAGTCGCCATAATGATCACCCGTCATCGAAATTCAATTGCCCATAATCAGTCAACCAATTTCCGATGACCGGCCGCTGATTATGGCGAATAAAATGCTGTGTCCGGATAAAAGTCGCGCCAGGCCCAATCATATGCGCTGGAACTGGGAACGGCTTGTAAACTTTGTCCTTGTAATGGGCCGTCCGTCGCCAACCCATTGGATACCTGCCAGATTGAGCCAGTCTCCTCATCAATCAACCTGTCTGCCTCAACCCGGAAAGTCAAAATCTGGTCGCCAGCTTGCCGCACGTAGGCATGGAAATTATTATTGTCCGCCCAGACGAGAACCGGAAAAGGGCCTAACCAATCATTGATGAGAACTTCAGCGGCGACATCTTCATAATAATAGGCTTTACTTTTCTGATCAAGGATCAATCCAATCACAAAATCGGTGTCAAAACCGGGCCGCCAACGCAATTTATTGACATCGTTCATCATGACCAGCGTATCGGGGTGTTCGGCGCGCCAACTGCCCCAGGTTGTTAACTGCGAAGGCAGCAAGAACAGCTCCACGCCCTTGAATTCGCCCTGAATGGCCCGGCCCCAGGGCTGCGACCAAATGGATCGGGTCTCGTGGTCCCACCAGGTCATAGCGTTCATGAAGAGAGTTCCGGCGTTGCCGAAGATGAAGGGGTGGCCGTCAATGCGCCGGTCATGCACGAGACCGGTGTAGCAAATCGGTCACCAGGTGACGAGGGTGGGGATGCCGCCAAGCTCATCGTTGACCATTTCGCGGTGGCGCATGACGGAGATTGGGTAAGCTTTGGCTTCGCCGCCCCAGGCGACGCCCATGACGAGTTCATCGTCAGTTAAGGGGGAATCTTGGGCAGCGACGAAGATGGGGTCGTAGACGGGGGGAATGCCGTCGAATGGAATCATGCCGGACAGCCGGTAATCTTCCTCGTCAATAATGCGGCGGTTAATGGCGAACTGGTCGGGGATGTTGGCGGGGGCGGTCACGGCCGTTTCCGTTGTCGGGATGGCTAAACTTTCAATCTCGTCAAACGGCGTCTCGACTTCTTCCGTTCTTTCGATGGGTACGGCCGTCGCGCAAGCCGCTAAGGCGATCAACAACGCTGCCAACCCAAATAATTGCTTGTCCATGCGCTTTAGTTTAGCCCTTTAATCAACATATTCTGTAAGCCAGCCTCCGAGCGGCGGCTTTCGTTTTGTTTCGTTCGTGGGCTTCCTCACAGTTTAGATAAAAAATTTATGAATAATGGAAAGAAAGAGGCGGGCCATGTCGTCGCAAAGGCAGAAACCTGTCCAAGCTAACTTGAAAGGAGATATTATTTGCTCGTAGTTAGCCACGTAGTCTTCGGAGTGGCGTCATCCAACGGTACTCCGTCGCTGAACAGCGCGACTACGTACCTTACTACGAACAGGTTAATACGAGGCGATATTATTAGCTGCTCGTAGTTAGCCACGTAGTCTTCGGAGTGGCGTCATCCAACGGTACTCCGTCGCTGAACAGCGCGACTACGCACCTTACTACGAACAGGTTAATACGAGGAGATATTATTAGCTGCTCGTAGTTAGCCACGTAGTCTTCGGAGTGGCGTCATCCAACGGTACTCCGTCGCTGAACAGCGCGACTACGTA
>JANTGY010000297.1 GCA_024762695.1 Anaerolineae bacterium | reverse complement strand
TTTCACCGGCGGGCCTGGGAGGCCCGCCTACGGCGGCGTAGAGGGGCCTCCCAGGCCCCGGTTTTGGTGAACCAATGACAAGTTGTTCGTAGACCCCACACGGTTTTTCAGTAGTCGGCTTGTCATGCTTGCGAAGGCAGACATCCGTCCTCATTAAAGGGGTGGATTCCCGGCTGCAAGGGAATGAGAAGAGAAGCGTTTTATAAAGGAACAATTCTATCAGTTTCGTTAGCCCTATCACCCTATTCAATATGGGCGCTTCGATTGATATACTGTCCATATCTCGCCAAGCAATTGGCGAAACAAGGACTGATTTTATGGATAACAGCCTTAACGTCTCTGAACCCCCCGGCGTGCCTTCGCGCGAAAGCGCGATTGACCTTGTTTTGATTTTTGCCATCCTGGTCGTCTTGTCGCTAACGGCCGTTTTAGGGATATTTTTGCTATCTCGACCAGAAGGCACGGCCGTTTCCGCCAGCGCGCTCCTCTTACAACCCACCGAAAATCCGGTTCAGTCCGGTCTTCGCGGCGCGTCGGCCGAGCCGCTGGTTTGGGAAGAATCGGGCGCAATATGGACGTTACAACCTAAAGCGACGTATCAAATTGCCGGCCGCGTTTTGGGCAATAAACCGTATTCCGATTGGGAATCGTCAACTGTGCCGCGCGATTTGGCGTTGGGCTGGGGCGAAATGAGCGACCCAGCTGTAGATGAATGGATTAGCTGGCGGCAGTCTGGTCGTTGGTATTATTACACCTGGAACAGCGAATCGCCGTATAACGGCCGTACCATCGGCAATCAATCTGCTAATGTCCATATCATCCCGGCCACTGAAAACCTGGATAAAGCGTTACGCGATGTTGGCCGAGACGACCTGGTTTATCTGGAAGGGCGTCTGGTAGATATTGCAATGGAAAACGGCCGTCTTACCCAAACCGTCTCCACATCGCTCAGCCGCCAAGACTCTGGCAACGGCGCCTGCGAGATTATGTATGTGGAACAATTGATTTGGAACGGCAAACTATACAAATAGAGTCTACAGCAAGCACAATGCGTTCCGGAAACAACTTTTCCCACGCATTTTCTTTCTAAACCTAGACAAATCAGGGCATCCCGATTAAAGTAATAAGGCATAAGCCAAGACTTTGAAAGGGAATTTATGTCTGAACCCATACCTGAAACCGAATTACATCCTGAAACGGCCGTCCCCACGCCAGAAATAAATCTAAAAGACCCCGATCTTTACATCAACCGCGAAATCGGCCAGTTGGAATTCAACCGGCGCGTCCTGCAAGAATGTCTGAATGAAAACCATCCTTTATTGGAACGCGTCAAGTTCCTGGCAATTTTCAGCAGCAATTTGAACGAATTCTTCATGGTACGCGTCTCCGGTTTGAAACAGCAAATGCTGTTGGGCATCACGAAGCGGCCGCCCGACGGCCTCACCCCGCGCGAACAATTAGCCGCCATCCATGACGTCGTTAGCGAATTGATGGGAGAAGCGATGCGCTGCTGGGAGGAGTGTTTATACCCCCAACTGGTTGAAGCCGGCATCCAAATTTTGAGCTACGAAGAATTCAAAAAACGGCATCAAAAACGACTCAGCGCTTACTTTGAGCGCGAGATTTTCCCAGTGCTTACCCCGCTGGCCTTTGATCCCGGTCACCCTTTCCCGCATATTTCCAATCTTAGCCTCAATCTAGCCGTCGAAATACGCGATCCAGACAGCGACGAAACCCATTTTGCCCGCGTCAAAGTCCCCTCCACCTTGCCCCGCTTCATACCGCTTAAACCATATGATCCAGACGATTTAACACGCCCATCCGTGCAAAAATTCGCCTTGCTGGAACAAGTTGTTGCCGCCAATCTTGAACGCCTGTTCCCCGGTATGGAAATCGTCGCCGCCTACCCATTTCGCATCACCCGCAACACCGATATGGAAATTCAAGAGGAAGAGGCCGACGATTTACTGTTGACGATGGAAAAAAATCTGCGACAGCGCCATTTTGGGTCGGTTGTCCGCTTGGGAATTGCCGATGATACCTCAGAAAATATCCGCAATATTCTGGTCACCAATTTACGTATCGGCCTAAATGATGTTTATCCGGTAAGCGGCCCGCTGAACTTGAATGATTTATGGGAACTGCACGGGCTAGACCGCCCTGACCTTAAGGATGATAGTTTCACACCCAAATTACCGCTGCTATTGCAAGGGGATGAGAATATCTTCCGCATTTTGCAGCGCCAGAATGTGCTGTTACACCATCCTTATGACAGTTTCTTGCCGGTGGTGGAATTTGTGGAAACAGCCGCCGCCGACCCCGACGTTCTCGCCATTAAACAAACCTTGTATCGGGTTGGCTCAAATCCGGCCATTGTTCAAGCATTGATGAAAGCGCGAGAAAATGGGAAACAAGTGACGGTGTTGGTGGAATTAAAAGCGCGTTTTGATGAGGAAAGCAATATCGAATGGGCGCGCGCGCTGGAAAAAGCAGGGGTGCATGTCGTTTACGGCTTGATTGGGTTGAAAACGCATTGCAAGGTGTGTTTAGTTGTCCGCAAAGAGAAAGACGGCACAAAGCGGTACATCCACGTGGCGACAGGTAATTACAACACATTGACGGCCCGTATTTACACGGATTTGGGCTTTATGACCAGCGATGAAGCGATGGGAGCCGATGCTTCGGATTTGTTCAACTACCTCACAGGTTATTCGAAGCAGGCTGAGTACCGCAAGTTTCTAGTGGCTCCGGTTAATTTACGCTCTAGTCTGTTGGCTCTAATTGAGCGGGAGACGGCTTTGCAGGAAGACGGCCGCATCATCATTAAATGTAACTCATTGGTAGATGAAGCTATGATCCGCGCTTTGTATCGCGCTTCCCAGGCCGGGGTGCAAGTAGATTTGATAATTCGAGGCATTTGCTGTCTGCGCCCGGGCATAACGGGCGTGAGTGAAAACATCCGCGTCATCAGCATTGTCGGTCGTTTTTTAGAACACAGCCGCATTTACTATTTCCATAACCAGGGCGATTCAGCCATGTATGTGGGCAGCGCCGATTTAATGCCGCGCAACATTGACCGCCGGGTTGAGGTGCTGTTCCCGATTGAAAGCGCGACAATGCGCCAGGAAATTGTAGATGACATCCTCTCTATTTATTTAAAAGATACGGCGAAGGGGCATGAATTACAGGCGGACGGCCGTTACGTACCCCGCCGCGAATTAACGCCCCAGTCCCAGCCGTTGTTTAACAGTCAATTATGGTTTTTAAACGGCCGTGCCCAACCCATGCCGCAACCCCATTTACCGCCCCTCCCTGAACCTCTCATCCAACCTATCGACGAAACTGCGACTGAGAAAGAATGAAAAGCGGGGATTAGAAGATGGGGGGGGGTCTTTCATATTCCTATCCCCTAATCCCCCCATCCCCGCACTCTACTCCGCAAACCTGTTTACGTCGTACCCAAGACTACCGCCAAAAACCAAACCAGAAAATCATACTTCATCAATTGGCTTAACCGTTCTAACTGCGGCCCGGTGCGGTAACGGGACACGCGCATCAAAATATAAGCAACCACGGGGAATACGCCGCCGGCAACAACATAAGCGTAAACGGGACGATAAACATTTAATAGATAGGGCAGCAACATCACAATGATTGTCGCGCCAACCAACAAATAAAAAACAATGCGCGCCGGCCGCTTACCCCAAACAGTCGCTACCGTGCGACAGCGTTGGCGCAAATCGCCCTCATAATCGGCCAATGTTTTAAGCACTTCGCGCCCCATGATGGCAGTAGCGATAATGACGGCTAACCACAACGTGGGCAGCACATTACCCGCCGCCACGCCGCCATAAATGGCGCTCATCGCCGATAAAGCGGCGACGGTAGCATTGCCCATAAGGACGGTGCTTTTTAGCTTCCAGGAGTATAAATAGAGCATAGCGTTGGAAGCGACGGCGATGAGAAAAGCGGGCAGGTTAATAAAGCTGGCGATGATGAGCGAAAGTCCGGTTAAACCAAAAGAGAATAGTTTGGCTTGCCTTAAACTGAGGAGGCCGGCGGGTAACGGCCGTTTTGGTTGATTAATCCGGTCAATTTCTACATCCAAATAATCATTCCAGGCATTGGCTGAACTGGCAACCATTAACGTTGCCAGACACGCCCAAAGGATATTCTCCCATTCCCCGGTTCCGGCCACATAACCGCCCAACAAAACCGCCAACGCGCCGCTCAACGAAGTTAACGGCCGGCTCAATTTATACAACGCTTTTATTTGTTTCATCCCTAGCCTCCATCTTCTCAGTTAAGGCTGCCATCCCCATAGTAATTAACCCGCTATGCTTAAAAAGGATACAATACTTGGCAAGATGATCACCAGTTTAGTCAATGCAAAAGTTAAATATGTCCGACGATTACAGGCCGAAAAGCGATTTCGCACCCGTGAAAAAGCGTATGTAATTGAAGGGACACGCTGGGCGGCGGAGTTAGTTCAGTTGGCGCGTCAACCCGAACTCGTTTTTTTCACGGAAGAATGGCGGCAAACGGCCGTTCACGCCCACATTCTACAACAAATTGACGGCCCAAAACAAGCCGTAACCGAACCCGTGATGGCCGCCATGAGCGACACGCAAACGCCGCCGGGGATTTTGGCCGTTCTTCCACAGCAGCCGCTCTCGCTGCCGTCCCAACCATCACTCTTGCTCATTCTGGACAGCGTAACCAATCCCGGTAACCTGGGCACGATGCTGCGCTCGGCAGGCGCGGCCGGGGTCGATGGGGTTTTGTTGGGGCCGGGCTGTGTAGACGCTTACAATCCCAAAGCAGTGCGCGGCGGCATGGGGGCGCATTTACGACTGCCCATACAAACGGCAAATTGGGAGCAGATCGCCCAGGTGACGACCAGAATGGGAGTGTGGCTGGCAGCGGCGGATGGGGAAATGCATTACACGGCCGTTCCCTGGCGCCAACCTTCCGCTCTCATCATAGGCGGCGAAGCGGGCGGCGCGGGCGACCAGGCCCGCCAATTAGCGACCAGCCTCATCGCCATCCCCATGCACGC
>JANTGY010000296.1 GCA_024762695.1 Anaerolineae bacterium | reverse complement strand
AATTTATGCAATTGAAAACGGCCGTTTACCTTACAGCCATCATCCTAATTTTACTGGGAGCCGGTTTTGCCGCCGCTATGCCCCAGCAAGACCATCAAGGGCCGCTGCCGCCCATCGCCGACGGTTACGGCCGTTGGGGAGACCACACCGTCATTGCCGAAACCTTTCAGATGACCAGCAGCGGCTACACCAACACAGTCGCCCTTTATTATCCCCAAAACCAAACTGGGCCCGCGCCGACCCTCTTTTTCGCGGTAGGCTGGGACGTGCCTTGCGATGCGTACGCCGAGTTTTTACGCTTTTTTGCCAGCAAAGGGTACACGGCCGTTTGCGCTGAATATGGTACAGACATCGCCCTCATTGGAACCCAGCTTGCCGACGCCTTCATCGAAGCCGCCAGCCGCTACCCGGCCCGTATTGACACCGATAAATTCGGTTTGGCCGGGCACTCCTCCGGCGCTGGATTATTGCCCTCCGTCGGCTACAATTTGGTGCGCAATGAAGGGTGGGGCGGCACAGACGGCCAAAACGCCTTCATCTTCTCCTCCGCCCCCTGGTTCGATTTCGACATCAGCGACGCCATGCTGCTGGATTATCCGGCCGGTATGAAGCTGATCTTGCACACCTACGAAGACGATTACACCACCGACCTGCGCACTTACATTGACCAATTCGAGAGTTTGACCGCCATCCCCGACACGGAAAAAGAGTACATCACCCTGCGGGCCAGCGCGATTGACGGTTACGCTTACCTGGCCGATCATCGCGTCATTGCCACCGGCGGCAGCGGCTATGGGACATACGATGCGCTAGATGATTACGGCGTCTTCCGTTTAGCTGACGCGCTGGCCGATTATGCCTTTACCGGCAGCGCTGATGGCAAGCTGGTCGCTCTGGGCGATGGCAGCGACGAGCAAGTTGAGATGGGCGACCTGACCGACCTCGTTTCTACCGACGACCCGCGCCCTATCCCCGGCGCAACGTATGATTACCTTTGCGATGTGGATTACAATCCCCGCCGCGCCCACTGCGACGATTTTGACCATGAACTGCCCGCCGCTGTGTTGGTTTCGCCGGCTAAACATATTGTATTGGCTGACGATTCGCCGATTTTTACCTGGGAGCCGGTGGTCACGGCCGTTCGCTATGACCTCCAAGTTCGCCCTCTGTTACCCAGCGGCGAGCCGGATTGGAGTGTGAGTTACGGTGTGGATGATGTAACGGCCGTTGCCGCCAACTGTGAAAACGAAACCCAAAACTGCGCCTTCCTGCTTCCCTCCGCCCTGCCCGCCGGTCAGTACGTCTGGTGGATTAGACCCAAAAACGATACCAAAGCAGGCGCCTGGAGCCGCCGCGGCTACTTTGACAAAGCGCTGCTCCTCTTTCTACCCGCTGTCATCTCTGAATAAAAATGATGTCGCTCGTAGTTAGCCACGTAGTCTTCGGAGTGGCGTTCTTCGTTTGGGCTATCGCTTAATGTAGGAACGGCCCTCCGCCGCTGAACTGCGCGACTGCGTACCTAACTACGAACATGTTAGGAAAGTGAATGATGAAAACACGGTTCTTCAAAATCTTGCTGCCCTTGATGGGCTTGAATCTGATACTAATTGGTTTGGCGGCCTGTGCCGGGAAGGGAATTGTGCAGGCGACGGATGTGCCGGATACGGCCGTTTCCCCGCCCCCAGTCGAAAATGATGAAACGGGAACGGCCGTGTCCGCCAATGCCCTCACCCTCGATTACCCCCGCCTGGGCATGTGGTGGCCCGACACACAAGCGCAACCCCTCGACGACATCGCCCGCTACGATTGGGTCATCTTAGGCGATTGGGAAACCGACGTCATCGCCCCCCTCAAAGCGCGTAACCCCGACATCCTCCTGCTTAACGCCACTAACGCCTGCGAACTCGGCTACGATCCCGATCCCGACGCCCCCGCCTGGGCCAACGAAGTCCGCGACCTCCCCGCCGAATGGTTCCTGACCCAGGTAGGCGCCAACTTGACCCAGCCGGTGAACGACAGCGAAACCATTTTCCATGTAGATGCCATCACCGCCACCGACAGCGTGGAAATTTACCCGCTGTTTGTGGTTGGCGACGCAGTATTGATAGAAGGTGAGAGCGTGTTCATCCAAGCCGTAGACGAAGACGCCAAAACCCTCACCGTCCAGCGCGGTTACGCCCGCCCGGCCTCGGCCCACAGCGCCGGAACCCGCATCGCCGCCCATATCTCCTTCTGGCCCGGCGCCTGGCTGCTCAATCTGAGCACCATGTCGCCCACCGGAACCATCAGCGACACCATCGGCCCGGAACGCTGGGGCGATTACAACGCCCGCGTTGGCATCGGCCTGCTGGATAATCCCGGCTGGGACGGCCTGCTCATTGACCGTTCCGACCCTGACGAAAGCCATTTGATTGGCAACTCCACCGCCCGCACCATAGACCCTGACCAATCGAACACGCTCCTCACCGACTACAGCGCTTTCGACGCTTCCTGGAACGATGGTCTGCGCCAATACGAGCAAGCCATCCGCGACGCCATCGGCCCGGACCGCATCATCTTCGCCAACTGGGGGATGGCGAATTATGATTTGCTCAACGGCAACAACTTTGAAGGCTTCCCCGGCGACGACACAACCGCTTACGGCACACCCTGGCGTGAGATGGTCTTCGGCCCATCCCGGAATGGCAGTTATTTTGCATGGATGTCCCACTCCCAGCAGCCCAATTTGACGATGATCGAGACCTACGAAGACGATGGCGGCGCTGATCCGACCGGCGACGGCAGTTACGATAACCCCTGTGCCGACCCCCACTTCGTTCCCAATTACCGCAAGATGCGCTTTGGTTTGGCAACCGCCCTGCTCAACGACGGTTTCTACAGCTATGAAATCAACACCAACGGGCACGGCTCCCTCTGCCTGCTCTGGTTTGATGAGTATGACAATGCCGGGCAGGGACAAGGCTATCTAGGCCAGCCGCTAGGCCCCGCTTACCGTGTAACGGACATTGCGCTGGGCGCAAATCTGCTTAACGGCGGCGATTTTGAGAGTCAGTCTGACCTGAATCAGTGGGATTTGTGGGCGGATGATGGGTACGCGGCGGCGGTAGAACTGGATGGGAATACGGCCGTTTCCGGCGCATCTTCCGCCCGTGTCAACATCACCCAATCACAAGGAACCGACTGGCAAATCTCCTTTGAATTTCAACCGATTAACGTCATCTCCGGCACAGAGTACACGCTTTCTTTTTGGGCCAAAGCCGACCAGAACCGACCCATCAGCGCCTGGGTGCAGCAAATGCAAGACCCCTGGGGTAACTATCTCTACTTTGGCGAGGCGTTGGATTTGACGGCGGATTGGCAGCAATACGAATTATCGGCCACCGCCAGCGGCAGCGACGCGCTGGCCGGGTTCATTGTTGGGCTGGGGCAGACAACGGGCAGCGTCTGGCTGGACGATGTGCAGCTTCGTCAGGGTAGCCGCGAGGTGTGGCGGCGCGATTATGTGGGCGGCGCGGTGTTGATTAACGCTACGAATACCGTCAAGGCTATTGATCTGGGCGGCGAATTCCAGAAAATCAACGGGACGCAGGACACGGCCGTTAACGATGGCAGCATTATCGCCCAAGTTGACTTACCGCCGCATGATGGCATCATTCTGCTGCGTCAGTTGGATGAGAAGAATTACTTGCCGGCGGTGGAACGGCCGTAGCCCCTCAATCATGCCTCCCGATGACAAAAAAGCAGTGGGACGTCAGCGTGATGCGGAGAGTTGAATGCACCCATTGGCGCCCGATTTCTTCATTAGGCCAGGCGTGTGGCCGAAGTGTTAGCCACCGCTTGTTTTCGGGGAACGGCCGTCGAGCGCCGCTGCCGAATATCACGCAGACTGAGGCGACTCCGCCAATTCGATAGATATTTAATTACTTGTTCGCGCATCTGATTGATACGGCCGTTAACAACATCTGATTATGTAGAGGTATAATGTATTGAAGGCAGATGCAAGATGATAGGTAAACCGCAACGGGAGAACCATTGGTTTCCTAATTCAGATGATTTTCCCGTTTTCACCTAAACGTCAAATGAATCATTCAGAGAGAAAAAAAACACGTCAACGTCAACCTGGTGAACGCTGGGAGGATGAGGGCCAATTGCAAGACGCGCAGGACTTGATAGGGACTGTTCTCAATGCGGTAGACACGCTTATTGTTGTTTTTGACCGCAGCGGCCGTATCATGTCCTTCAATCCAGCTTTAGAAGCGTTGACCGGGTATACCTTTGCCGAAGTTAGAGGCAAGCCATTTTGGACTCTGTTTTATTTGTCAGAAGCGCGAACGGCCGTTCAGTCTGACTTTGCCCAATGGCTGGCTGGCGACTTCTCCTACAAAAGCGAAGACCAATGGTTGATGAAAGACGGCCGTCGCCGTTTAATCGCTTGGTCCAATACCATTCTCCGTGATGCCGAAGGGGAAGTCGTCTATCTCATCTGCGCTGGCGTGGATATCACCGACCGTGAAAAAACCGCCCTACTGCTTAATGCCAGCGAGAGCCTTCAGCGCGTCACAACGGCCTTGTTGCAGCATCTGACGACCTTGGATGATGTATTGTCCATTGTTTGCGCCGAGGCGTGCCGACTCAGCGGCGCTGCGGGCAGCGCCGTATTGTTGTGGGAAGGCGGGGCAGCATTGCAAGTTAAAAGCAGCTGCGGCGCGCCGCTGCCCGTTATCCAACGCTTATCGGTAAACGATTCCTTTGCCGGAACCGTTGTCAAGCAGAAAAGGCCGCTGCTGCTTAACGACCCGCAAAGTCAAAATCAGGCATACCAACATAATCCGACCCTTAAAACTTTACTTGCCATTCCCCTTTGCGTAGATGAAACGATTTTGGGTGTGTTGGACGTTGTTAACAAACCGGGCGGTTTTTCCAAAGCCGATATGCGCTTAATGCGCTTGTTTGCCGATCAGGCGGCCATCGCTATTGAACATGCCCAACTGCACCAGCAGGCTGAAAAATTGGCTGTTATCGAAGAGCGGCAGCGGCTGGCGCGAGAACTGCACGATTCGGTGACACAAGCTATTTACAGCGTTACCCTCTATGCCGACGCGGCGCGCATGGCCTTAAATGCGGGTAGACAGGATGTGGCCGCCGACCATTTGCAAGAATTACGGAACATGGCGCGAGAAGCGATTTTGGATATGCGTTTGCTTATTTTTGAGCTGCATCCGCCG
>JANTGY010000295.1 GCA_024762695.1 Anaerolineae bacterium | reverse complement strand
TCAGATTCGGTGGGGGTGGGGATGACGGCTGTTGGCGAAGGCACGGCCGTTTCTGCCACAATTTGAGCCGCAACTGAAGCAGTCGGTGCAACAACATCGCCATTGGTGATGGCGACGTCGGCTTTGTTGAGCTGCGTGATGAGAAAACCGAAGAGGATGAGGATGACGGCCGTGCCTCCCACCAACAGCGCCTTGCCGCGCGGCGTCTGCCAGCTTCGCTGGACGCGGGTGATGAGCGAGGGATGTTCGTCCGGCGTTTCGGTCAGGGGTGGTTGGGCGGCGGGCAGGGTGGATTTTTGTGGGGAAATAGGAAGAGGGGCGGCGCGGCGCACGGCCGTTGCCAACCCCTGCGCCAACTCGCTGGCCGATTGATACCGGTCGCCCGGCTCCTTGGCCAACGCCCGCAAAATCACCAGTTCCACCGGTTCGGGAATATCCGGTTTCACCTTGCGCGGCAAAGGCAGCGGGTCGGTGATGTGCTTGAGCAGCACCGCCAGCGGCGTTTCCGCGGCATACGGAACCTGTCCCGCGACCATCTCGTACAGCATTACCCCCAGCGAATAAATGTCTGAGCGATGGTCCACTTTGATGCCCTTGCCCTGTTCCGGCGACATGTAAGCCGGCGTGCCTACGCTGACGCCGGAAGCGGTGAACTGCTGCGACGATTCCATGATGCGCGCCAGGCCAAAATCGGTCAGGTAGGTGTTTCCCTGGGCGTCAACGAGGATGTTGCTGGGCTTAATGTCGCGGTGGACGACGCCCAGGCGATGGGCGTAATCCAGCGCGTCGCCCACCTGCCCGATGATGCGGCTGATTTCATCCAGCGGCATCTGCCCCTGCGCCATAATCTCTTTCAGCGTCCCCGCCTCCACGTAGCGCATGGCGATGTAGGTGACGCCTTCATGTTCGCCGTAATCAAAGACGGGCAGGATGTGGGGATGCTCCAATTTGGCAATGGCCTGCGCCTCGCGGCGAAAACGCTGCACAAACTGCTGGTCATTCGCCAGGTAATGGGGCAATACTTTAATGGCGACGTAGCGATCCATCCCCGGCTGGTACGCCTTGTAAATGGTCGCCATCCCGCCCACGCCAATTTGCTCTAATATCCGATATGATCCTAAACTTTTTCCTATAAGATCGCTCACCGTATTTCCCTCCGTAAACTTTCAGGAATTTGGGTACTATTCCTTCACAATTGATGGCAGATAGATATAGAATTTGCCATCGGCTGACCCTGTCGCATATTTGAGGTCCCCGTTTGTTGCGTCATAATAGCTGATATGGGCTATGTCATTATTGTCAAGCATGAGCGAAGTATAGAGACCTACATTGCCGGAGCTGTCCACGATAGCAATGATCCACCGGCTGCCGTCCCATCGAGCGTATTTGAGGTCGTCATTTGTGGCATCATAGTAGCTAATATGGGGATTCCCATTTCCATCGAGCGCAAGTGAAGTATATTGGCCTATGTCCCCCGTACTGTCCACGATTTCAACATGCCATTGGCTGCCATCCCACCGGGCATATTTTAGATTGTCGTTCGTGGCATCATAGTAGCTGATGTGGGGATTAGCGCTGCCATCGAGGGCCAGGGATGTATAACTGCCTACATTGCCATTACTGTCTACTGTCTCTTTTTGCCATTGGCTGCCATTCCACTGGGTATATTTAAGTTCGTCATTAAGCGCATCATAATAACTAATATGAGGGTTGTCGCTTCCATCCAATGCCAGAGCGTTATACTGCCCTGTATATGAACCATAATCTACTGTTACTATGTTTAGCCATTGGCTGCCATCCCAGCGCCGATACTTTAACCTGTTTTCAGTGGGAATAGATTGGGTGTAATTGGAGTAGTAACTGATATGTGGGTTGTTGCTTGAATCAATTGCCAGGGATGTGTATAAACCCGGCCAAAAATTGTTTGTAATTTGGTCAAAAAGCCATTGACTACCATCCCAATGCGCATATTTGACGTATCCTTGGGTTACATATTCGTAACTGATGCAGGGATTCCCATTCCTATCAAGAGAAAGAGAATTAAATGCCCCCGTTTGACCGGCGTCATCAACGGTTTCACTGAGCCATTGGCTGCCATCCCATCTCGTATATTTGAGGTTTGTGTTGGTTGAGTCGTAGTAGCTGATGTGGGGATTGGCGCTGCTATCGAGGGCCAGAGATGTATAACGGCCTACATTGCCATTGCTGTCTACTGTCTCTATGGTCCAATCTTGAAGGGCTTGCTCTGGGGAGGCTTCCAAGAGGGTTGTTGTTCTTGATAGATAAATCAGGCAAAGTACGAAAAACAGTGTAATCTGAAGAATGATTGTGGGTGACTGATTTCTGGAGGCCCATTGTTTTGCTGATTGGTTGGACATAATTCCCCCTGTAAAGAATTAAAAACAGGCTAAATTTTGTTGTTTGTATCAGCATACAACGGCCGTATCGCCACGAAATCGCCAGTTTGTAACGACTTTGTAAACATTTACCCGGCTACAGGTAAAGCAAAAGTAAACCGCGTCCCGTTATTGACTTCGCTGTCTACCTGAATTGGGGCTTGGTGTTGATCCAAAATTGATTTGACAATCGTCAATCCCAGCCCTGTCCCCGGTATCGCCCCAACTTGCCGCCCCCGATAGAACGGCTCAAATAAATGATTCAATTCGTCGTTAGGGATGCCGGGGCCTGTGTCTCGTACCTCGACCTGCACCGTCTGTTTTTGGGCGATGAGCTGGATGGTAACTGTGCTATCCGGCGCGTACTTGATGGCATTATCAATCAAATTCAAAAACACTTGGCGAATCCGATCCGGGTCTGCCTGTACGCGCGGGATGGTATTGGCCGCTTGCAGAATTAAGGTGATGTTTTGCGCTTCGGCTTTGTCGAAAAGGGTAGAGAGCGCTTCTTCGGCGATGAGGCGTAGGTTGGTTGGCCGCAGGAGCGATGCGGCCAAATCGAGGCGGGAAAGATGGAGCAAATCTTCGACTAATCGGGCCAATCGCTCCACTTCGGCGGTGACGAAGGCGAGCGAGCGTCGCCAGAGGGCTTCTTCTTCGATGGCGCAACTGCTGATGATTTCGGTATGACCCATGACGGCCGTTAACGGCGTGCGTAGTTCGTGCGCAATGGCGCTGATAAGCTGTTGGTAAACCAGGGCGCGTTCAGGGGGCAGAGGGGTGGATTGGATGATGACGAGGGTGTGGGGTATGGCCGTCTTCCCCATTCCCAGCGGCGCAACGGCAACCTGTAACGGCTCGTCGGAGCCGGGGCGATGCAGTTCCACCGTCTCCGGCGCGCCCGATTGGATGACCCGTCCCACAGCGGCGTCAATCGTCAGCGGAACCGTATCGCCGCGCCCGAACGAGGCCAACGCGCCGGCCGCCGCTTCATTTTGGGCGCAAATTTCGCCGCCGGCGTCCACAACAAGCGCGGCAAAGGGCAGCGCGCGCAGCCAGCCGCGCAGACGCGCGGTGTCGCTCTGGCTGCGGCGCGCCGTTTTGCGCCGCCAGCGGGCGTTGGCCGCCGCCCAGCCAAGCGCCAGACCGCCCAAACAGAGAACGACGCCCAGTAAAACGATGACGCCTAATGGAATTGTGGCGATGGCGTTATTGTTCACCCTGCTTCCCTTCCACCGAAAAATTAAGGCCGCTCAAACTTGTAACCAATGTGGTGAATCGTTACCAAAAAGACGGGATTGTGCGGGTCGGCTTCGATTTTTTGTCGCAGGCGCTGGATGTGAACGTCTACCGTGCGCGATTCGCCATCAAAATCGTAGCCCCAGATGCGTTCTAGCAGCATGTCGCGGCCAAAAACCCGACCCGGATTTTGGGCCAGCAAAGCCAGTAAATCGAATTCTTTGGGCGTGAGTTTGATGGGTTGATTGGCGATGGCGACGGAACGGCCGTCCAAATCAATCGCTAAATTGCCAAACTGTAACCTGTCTCTGGTTGTCTCGCCGCTGCTTTGCGCCAGCCGCAGCACAGCCCGCACCCGCGCCAGCAGTTCCCGTTTCTTGAACGGCTTGGTGATGTAATCATCAGCCCCCAACTCCAACCCCACGATTTTGTCTACCTCCTCATCTTTGGCCGTGACCATGATGATGGGAATGTAATTGGCGCGGCGGCGAATGGCCTGGCAAACCTGCAAGCCGTTCATGCCGGGCAGCATTAAATCGAGCAGAATCAGAGAGGGCGGGGATTTGTGGATGTGGTCGAGCGCGGTACGGCCGTCGCTGACAATAATCGGGGCGTATCCTTCTCGTTCTAAAGCGGTGTGCAAAAAAGCGGCAATTGCTTTGTCGTCTTCAACCACCAGAATCGAGATAGGCGTTTTATTCACGGCTCCTGTGTTCCTAAAAATTATTTGCCGCAACTTAACTAAGGGTGTGTTTCATCTCAGTTGATGTATCGGGAATTGGAATTCCCGATACACGCACTTTTCTCAACTCATTTGAAATGCACCCCTTAACTAATGACAGTATACACCAGATCACAAGTGTGATGTAAAGTGAGCTTGACATCACTTGGCAGTTTGTGTATCCTTTGAGAGGTAAAGTTGGCTTTACAATGAGTTGGCAAACAAATGAGTAAATTGGTTCAGAATCGGATAAAGCATTACAGAACGCAGTTTCGATTAACGCAAAAGGATTTGGCCGAACTGGTCGGCGTTTCACGGCAGAGCATCATCTCCATTGAACGGGGGAAATATGTGCCCAGCCTGCCATTGGCCTTGAAATTTGCCCAAATTTTCAACTGCGCGACGGATGATTTATTCCAACTTTTAGAGGATGATTGAGATGTTTTTTAAGAAATGGATGTTTGACGAACGATTTTTAATGCACCGGCTATATTCAACGCGGGTGGCGATGGTGGTAACGGCCGTTGCCATGGCGGCCTGGTTTGAATTCGAATTAATTACCAAAGAATTGATCCACTGGGACGTATTTGCCTTTTTGATCGTCATGGCTGTGACCAAAATAGCGGCGATGACTTACTATCGCCTGACGAATTGAGGAAACTCGAGTGCTCCAAAGCCGGAGCCTGGGAGGCTCCTCTACGATTTCGCGTGGGTAGAGGGGCCTCCCCGGCCCCGGCCCCTGTTTTAGCTACCAGCCTGCCACATCTTTCTTAGCGATGATTTTTGTCGGCGTCAGCCGAACCAGCAGCTCTCCCTCAACGCTGTTGCGCCGGCCAAACGCTTCAGCCTGGTCTTCCCCCATGTAACGGC
>JANTGY010000294.1 GCA_024762695.1 Anaerolineae bacterium | reverse complement strand
CGTCGTCTTGCCAAACCCGGCCGGGGCCGAGACGAGGGTCAGCTTGCCGGCCAATCCGGCTTTGAGTTTGGCGATGAGGTGGGGGCGGGGGACGAGAGACGGCCGTAACCGGGGAACATACAATTTCGTTTGCAGAAGGTCGCCAGCCATGAACACATTATAAAGGAAAGGGGAGTGGTTGGGCTAGAGAGTGGGAGGGGAAACGGCCGTTTACCCACACATCCATTACCTGGAAGGCCGTTTGACACAACGAAACCCTAGATAGGCTGGGCCGAACTGCTTGGCTCTCAGCCACACCTGACCATCATACACAATGATATAGGCGTGATCTTCATCGATCTCGGTCACCGTCCACCAGTAAATCACCTGTGAATGAGTGTTCCACAACGGCGATTCCTTATCCGGCTTCGTTTCGTAAGCAGCGGCTGCCGTTTCTGCATCCCACACCCCACCGCTGTTACGGCCGTTTCTCGTCATCGAACGCACCGCTTCATCCACTGTTGGCATCCGCCAAATCTGCCGTGGTTCGGCAGAAAGAGTCAGGCCATCTTCACTGAGATGTTGGCACACCTGCTGAACGCCATGCCAGCTTGTCCCGGCGCGCGACCAGCCGGGGCCATCGGGCGCCCAGAACAGAGAGGAGGCGTGAGCAGAAGATGGGAATGGGGAGTTTGTTAGCTGCCAGGGTGGGGATGGCTATCCGGTTGGGTAGGCGATGGGAAGTGAGCTATGCAAAGCGTGTTGAATAAGGGTGTCCAGATTGTGTAGTTTGCCTCGTTCTTGGGCCGCTTTACAGGTTTCTGACGGTAATTCGGCTTTTAGGTGGGTGTATGTTTCATGAAGCAAGGCCGGTATGTTGGGCGGGGGCGATTGGTGTTCGTAGGCGGCCATCATTTCTATGGCTTCGACAAACCGGTTTTCTTGTTCCAACTTGAGAATGGCGTAGATGAAGATGGCTTGCTGCCAATCGGATTGTTGGCTGCGGGGATTGAGCAGGGCCTGGCGAAGGTAATGACGGGTTTGATCCAGGTCTCTCAAGGCCAGGCAAGCGTGAATGCAAACGTGCAATGCAGTTTGGGCAAATCCTAAAATACCAGCTTGCTCGCAGCCTTCCAGAGATAAACGGCCGTATGCCAATGCCTCCTCATAGTTTTCCCGTCTCAGGGCAATGATGCCCAATTGCCAATGAGAGAGATATTGCACCATGAGAACCTGATGCTCAATGGCGATTTCTACGCTGGCCTGCGAATATTTTTCGGCCAAATCCAATTCAGACGGCTTATAAAGAAACAGGTTCATCCACCCCATGCCTTGTAGGGCGCGGCTTAGTTCGTAGGGATCGTCCAATTCTTGCGCTTTAGCTATGAATCGCTTTCCCAGGCGGTCGCTTTCGTCGCGGTCAATGAGGTCGTAGGCATAAGCCCACCCCACAATGACAAAACTGAGCATGTCCCAATCATATGCCGGATGGGTGCGTAAATAGTCAATAATGGCGGGAGCGTAACGCAGGACGACTTCTTTACGATTGTAAAAGCCAATCAGGTATATCTCAATCGTCATTACCTTCCACAGCAGCCGGTTGGTTTCTTCGGAGTTGGCGTTGCGTAATATCTCGGCCGTTTGTTGTAATAACCGGCGGCCTTCTTCTGAGCGGTACTCGCTGAAATAGAGCCACATGCTGTGCAATGTTTTTTCCATGTGGGCAAATTGTTGTCGCGTTAGGGCAAACTGCCAGCCAGTTTGAATGTTGGCAAGTTCCAGATGAATTTGTTGGTAAGCGTTCTTCACCGCTGCTGAGCTTTTGAGAGCAGTCTCTTGTTGGGCCAGAAATTCGGAAAAATAATCCCAGTGGCGCGCCTGGGCAGCGAAGGTTTGTTGGGGATTGCGCCGGAGTTTTTCCAGGGCAAATTCCTGGAATACGTTGTGGATGATGTAACGGCCGTTACCCATCAAACTAACCAGCGATTTTTCTATTAGTCCGGCCAGTACGCTATGGGGAAAATCGGCGACGACGGCGGCGGCTTCTCGGGTAAAACCGCCGCGAAAGACAGCCAATTTTTGCAACATATCTTGTTCAACCGGCGTAAGAAGCTGCCACGAAAAATCAAACACCCCGCGCAGACTGCGATGGCGAACATCTGTGTCAGATTGGCGGCTTTCCAGGTCAACGAGGTTACTTTCCAGTTCCCGGACAATATCGGCCAACGTCAGGGAACGAATCCATGAGGCGGCCAGTTTTAAAGCGAGTGGGTGTCCTTCGACAAGGCGGCAAATCTGAATGATATGTTGTTGGTTTTCTGGGGCGTCCAGGTCTATATCGGTAGACAAGTATGAGGCCCGGCTGGTAAAAAAGGCAATAGCATCGTATTTTTCTAATGAATTATGCGTGGGCGCAGATTGGGGGAAAGAGAGTTCAGGCACAGTTAACAGCCGCTCCCCCGGCAAAGCCAATCGTCTGCGGGAAGTAACAAGAATTGTTGTCTGGGGCGACCGTGTCAGCAAGTCGTACACAAAACCAACGCCGTCCAGAAGATGCTCGAAGTTGTCTAAAATCAGCAGCAGTTTTTTGGTAGATAGATAGTCAACGATGGTTGTCAAAGGGTCAGCGCCGGCAGAAGTGTGCTGCCCCAGGGCTTCAGCTATGGCAAAGGGGATTGTGTGAGCGGCGTTTAATGCGACCAGGGGAACAAAGCAAACGCCGTCGGGGAACTGGGTTTGGCAGTTTTGGGCCGCTTCAATGGCTAGTCGCGTTTTGCCTATGCCGCCCGGCCCTACCAATGTGAGCAAGCGGGTAGCCGGCAGTGTTAAGATGCGCTCTATCTGAACCAATTCCCGGCTGCGACCGATGAAGGGGGTTAATGATTGGGGCAGGTTGAAAATGGTTTGCTGGCCCTGTCTCTCTCTAAGACGGCCGTTTGGGGCGATGGGGACAAGCGCGGGCAGTTTTCCTTGTCTGATGGCTTGCATTAACAGTTCGGTGGCTGGTTCTGGCGGGATGTTGAGTTCATCAAGCAATGTTTGCGCGCAGATCTCGTATTGTTGTAACGCGGTTGCACGCTGCCCCAAACGCACATACAAATTCATGAGTTGACGATGGGCGGCTTCGTTGAGGATGTCCAGCGATAACCAGTGACGAGCATAGGCAACGGCCGTTTCCAATTCCTCTTCAGCGACAGCCAATCCCGCTAACCGTTGCAAACAATCGCTGTAACGTTGGCGTAACGTTTCCCGTTGAATTAGCTGCCACTCATCAAATTCTGGCGAGTCCCGCAGTGCAAACCCCTCTAAAAACTCCCCCCGATAAAGGGTATGCGCCTCTTTTAAAGATGTTTTGTCCTTGCGCTTTATCCGGTCTAAAAAGAATGCGACATCCAACCGCACCGCATCAGAACGGGGTAAATAGATTTGCTCACGAGAGGCTTGCAACCATGTTTTATCCAGCGCGTGGTTAATCTCCCAAAGAGCGCGTCGAAAATAGGCTAACGCCCGCGATGTGTCAAAGCCGGGCCAAAATAATGCGGCTAAAAATTCACGACTGTGGGGAACGGCCGTTACCGCCAAATAAGCCAACAAAGCCACAGATTTACGCCGCGGCAAGACAACCGCGCAACCATCTTGCTTAATCTGCGGACTGCCTAAAAAGGATAGATGCAGCGACATGACCTAATCTTAATGGGAAAGTTATGGCTCTTTGGGAATCCGTGGGGTTTTGGATTGCAAGTGGGGGTGGCTTGTCCAGAAGTGTTATTCGCTACTCACTGCTCGCCACCCGCCGCTCATGTCACCCCCATAAAATCCTAAAGACTCAAAGTTATTTGCACGCCGTTCCATGGAAGGGCGGTTTTGAAACGAATAAGAAACGGATACTTGTTATTATCATAGCAAAAATCAATCCTGCTCGCAATCCCGCCACTTAAAACGAATTACTCTGGAGGTAAGAAATGAATAGTAAATGGAAGTTCTTGTTCTGGGTCATTCCCTTATTGCTGATCGTTGGCGTTATCAATCATGTCGTGGCTGAAGGCGCTGCTGGATGCGACCTGGCTTATGTGACGCAAGAGGATGGCGTTATTACTGTAACGCCAACCGGCGTAGATGATACGGTCAATATCCAATGTGCTTTTGATACGGCCGTTGCCGCCGGGCTAGACGTTCATTTAACAGCGGGGAAATTTCATACAGCCCAAATCGTTGTTGTAGGATTTGAAGGCGAATTCACCGGCAACGGTAAATACAGCACCCGCATCGTCAACCTGCCTGACTTATACGTGACACCGGAAAATATGTATTTTCAGCCGCCCTCGGCAGAAAACCCCTGGCCGACGCTTTTTGCCTTCATTGACGGCAATTTCAAGATTGCCGATTTAGGCGTTAGCATTGTGGGCGCTGAACCAACCACGGGTTGGACGATCTTCGGCATTGACCCTCCTCTCAAAGAAATGGCCGGGGCTATCTACGTTTTAGGCACAGAAGCGGATGCGCTTGTTGAAAACATTCGGATTAATGGAGAAGCAAGTGATGGTCTGTTTGGCTATAACTTGATTAACGGCGTCTTTTACGAAGGATTCATCGGCGAATCCCCAGCCGCTATCTCCGGTTCCTTTGCCGTTTATGATTCTGTTTTCCGCAGCATGACATCGGGAGCGCCCATTGTCAATTTATCCGGGGCGGAAGTCGTCATCAGCGACAACTATTTTTTCCATGTTGGCTACGCTATGGATGGCGGCGATCTTGTAGATAGTTCCTTTACTTTCTCTGATAATTATGTCAATGCAACAACCGGTTTAGACCTTTACAATCTGTTTGGCGAGGCGTTCGTCAATTCCACATTGATCATTATGGACAATAAATTCCATGCCAACGAAACCGGGCCTGCGATTCACGCCGCTTTTGGAACCGATGTTCATTGCCTGTTTTTGGATAATAAAATGCGGCAAGTGGCCGGAGCTGGTATCACGCTTGGCGAAGGAACCAGCAATTGCTTTGTCGTAACCGATAACACAGACATTGATGATTTTGGTACTGATAATGTGATTATTGGGAATGGCAATACAGTTTCTCATGAGTAGCCAGTTACCGAAGACGCGACGCGCTTAAATTTACAAGCGCGTCGCGTCTGGATGGAACCTCAATTTGTGGCGGCTGGAACGGAGTAACGGCCGTTTCTTCTGTTGAAAAACGTAAATCATCTGCCCTTAGCTCCGTCAACTGATTCCGCGCCCGCAGGCGGGAGAGCGGAAATCCCGGATGG
>JANTGY010000293.1 GCA_024762695.1 Anaerolineae bacterium | reverse complement strand
CCAAGAGCAGTTGCAAGAGTTACTATCTTACGAGAATGGCAGCCAAAAGGTGCTTAGCCTGTATTTGGACACGGACTCCACACAAGAATCCATCGAAACCATCAAATTACGGGTCAAAGGCATGCTTAAAGAGGCAAAAGTCAGCCAGGGCAAGGGAACTGAAGCCATAGAAAAATACCTTAACCACAGTTATGATTGGTCTCAACCTGGGTTGGCTCTCTTCACGAATGAAGATGGTACATTTTTTCGGGATTACCCGACGGCCGTTTCTTTTCGTAACCGGCTGCGGGTGGGGAAAAAAGCCTACGTCAAACCCATCGCCCACCTGCTCGATCACTATGCTCACTACGGCGTCATCCTGGTAGACCGCATCGGCGCCCGCTACTTCGAATACCATCTAGGCGAATTGCAAACCGCCGACGGTTTTCTGGGGGAAGATGTGCGTAAGCTCAAAAAAGGCAGTGGCTCCTCCGCCGTGGGGATGCGCGGCGGACAAGGCAGCGGCTTCCGCCATGAAGAAGAAACTGTTCAACGAAACCTGCGCGACGCAGCGGCGACAGCCGGCGACTTTTTCCACAACAAACCAATTCGCCGGCTCTATTTGGGCGGCACAGCCGAAACCGTCGGTCAATTCCGCGATATGATGTCTAAACAGCTACAAAGCTGCTACGCCGGAACCTTCACCATCGACATGACCGCCGGCGAACACGAGGTGCGCCGTCAAACGCTAAACTTACTCGAAGAGACAAACCGGGAACGGGAACAAAAGTTGGTCAAAACGATGATCGCCGCCCAAGCAAAGGGTGGCAATGCGGTCATTGGGCTTGACGACACCTTACAAGCGGTCAGCGACAAACGGGTCAAATCGCTCATCATCAGCGACGGCTTCCACACGCCTGGATTCGCCCATGCCGCCTCAGATTTTGTCACCGCCAACCTGGCGCGCAGCCCATTAAGCCCGGAGGAAATGACTGAAATTGATGATGTGGTGGATACGGCCGTCGCCCTCACCATGACGCAAGGCGGCCATGTAGAAATTGTCAGCGACAGCCCCGATTTAGAAAGCGCGGGCCGCATCGGCGCTATTTTGCGATATTAAGTGACCGTTCGCAAATAAGTTAACGGTTATTTCCCTCCCCTCAATCCCCTCCTGAAGGGAGGGGAAGCTTGCTCCCTCTCCCTTCGGGAGAGGGCTGGGGTGAGGGCAAAGCGCGAAATTAAAAACGAACGTTTACTAAGCGGAAACTAGCGAACGGAGACTGGTGATTAGCTCAGTCTCCAATCGCTAATCTCATTGACGAAACGGGGCGCAGGCAAATGCTTGCGCCCCGTTTTTTGTAAAAGCATGATTGACGATTTTGTTCAACAACTAGCCGCTGCAAAAGCCCCGGCTAACGCCTTCAATCCATACGCTTATGGCCCGTCGGCCAACGATGCCCGACGCCACAATTTGCGTCTTTACTTAGCACAAATGATGCAATTTCAGCCTCATTTTCTGTTGGTGGGCGAGGCGCCTGGTTACCGAGGCGGCCGTCTGACAGGCATTCCCTTTGTCAGTCCGTTTATTCTTAAAAGCGGAGCTTCTGACGGCTTGTTTGGCGTCGAACGCGGCTACCAAGGTAGCCAAGAGTGGCCGGCCATCCGCAAGGAAGCGACAGCAACAATTGTCTGGGAAACATTGGCGGAATTACCCCATATGCCGTTGCTCTGGAATGCGTTTCCGTTCCATCCCCACAAGCCGGGCGCCCTCCAATCCAATCGCGCGCCGACGAATAGAGAGATGACATGGGGACGGCCGTTTCTCGCCCAGCTCCTCGCCATTTTCCCCATCAAAACCATCGTCGCCGTCGGCAATAAAGCCGACACGGCGCTTACCAAGGGGGAAATCCCCCACCGCAAAGTCCGCCACCCTTCACATGGCGGCAAAGCGGCGTTTCAGCAAGGCATCAAATCTCTAATCCCCAATCTCTAATCCCCGGCGCCCAGTCTCTTAAATCTGCCCCGTCTCAGCCAAATAATCCGTATAGCCGCCCAAGAACTCAGTTAAACGGCCGTCGCGCAGTTCAATAATGCGATCCACCGTCTTATCCAAAAAATAACGATCATGCGAAACAATCATAACCGTCCCCACAAACTCATCCAAAGTCTCCTCCAAAACCTCAATCGAAGGGATGTCCAAATTATTTGTCGGCTCATCCAGCAGGAGCAGGTTGGGTTTATCCAACACCAACCGGGCCAACTGCAAGCGGCTGCGCTCGCCGCCGCTCAATTTGCTAATCGGCTGTTGCACCTGCTCGTAGCTAAAGAGAAAACGGTAAAGAAAAGCAACGGCCGTGCCCTCATTCACCGGCGCCGCTTGACGAATCATCGCCAATGGGGTTTGGGCATAATCCAGCGTCTCATGCTCCTGAGCGTAATAGCCAATCTGGCTGCTTGGCCCAATTTTGATTTGGCCGCTGTCAATCCCATCCGGATAGAGCAACTGCTTTAACAAATAGGATTTACCGGCGCCGTTGGGGCCGACAAAACCGACCCGTTCGCCATGCCACAGTGTCAAATTCAGCCCGCGAAACAATACATGACCATTGTCAAAGGTCTTGACTACATTCTCCAACTCCACCGACTTTTTGCTGCCGCGTCCGCCGGCCAAATTCAACGTCATGCGCCGCGATTCTGCCACCTTTTCCACCTTGTCCATCTTATCCAACATCTTTTGCCGGCTGCGCGCCTGTTTGATATGCCGTTCGTTTACCACTAACGAAGCCCACAGCTCAAAACGTTTGATGGCCGCCTCGATTTTGGCAATTTCCTTTTGTTGCGCGGCGTAAAGCTGCTGCTGACGCAGACGGCGCAGCGCCCGCTCGTTGGCATAAGCAGTGTAATTACCAGGGTAAAGGGTGAGACGGCCGTTTTCCAATTCCGCAATGTGCGTCGCCACCTCATCCAACAAATACCGGTCATGAGAAATGATGACCACGCAGCCCTCATAACGCCGAATTACCTGCTCCAAATTACGCTTGGCGGCCAAATCCAGATGATTGTCCGGCTCATCCAACAGCAAAAGGCGCGGCTGCTGCACAATCAATTTCGCCAGCATAATCAGCTTCTTCTGCCCGCCGCTCAAATGGTCGGTGGGCGCGTCCCATTTCCCTGCCCCAAAGTCTAGTTGGCTCAACGTTTCCTTCACCGCGCTTTGGTAACGCGGCCCTGCCATTCGTTCATATTCAACAAGCAATTTCTCATGCTGAGCCATCACCTTTTCTAACGCCGCCGGATCGCCATACACCTCTGGCTGGCCCATTTTTTGCTCCAATTGGCCCATTTTTTGCTCGATGGCGGCGATGGCAGGAATGGCCGTTAACGCTTCCGCCAACACCGTTTTTCCTGGCGGCAAAGCCGGTTCCTGCGTCAATCGCGCCCACGTCAACCCCGATGCGCGAAAGATATTACCCGCATCAGCCGCCAACTCCTGGGCGATAAGTTTGAGCAGCGTCGATTTGCCGGCGCCATTCGGCCCGACCAACCCAACCCGCTGCCCATGCTGCAATTCCCAGCTTAATTCATTAAAAATCGGCCGTCCGGCCAGACTTACACGCACTTTATCCAAATTGGCAACGATTTCCGCCATGATGTTTCTCCAAAATAAAAAGCCGAGACGATTGACGCCTCGGCTTTGATTTACTAAAATTTAGTTTACATAAATATCTAGCAGCAGGCGCGTTTAACTAATCCTCCGCAAATCAGAGCCAATAAACAACGGCCGTATTAACCGCCTGTCAAAACCCGCCAAATAAAACATGCCCACCAGCATAACCAGAAGTAGGCAAGTTTGCAAGTGGCAAGCGGCAAGCTATACTTCAATTATGCGTCACAAACTCTCAATATTTGCGATATTTTTGCTCCTCACTCTCACGGCGTGCGACCTAATCAACAGCGTACCCATTGCCCCAACGCCAACCGCTGACGCCGGCGCGAACGAGGCTCCAGCCGCCGCGCCCGTTCTACCAAGTACGCCCGACATCGCCATCCCTATCACAGTAACGGAAACAACGCCCAGCCTGACCATTTGGCTGCCGCCAGACACGATTTTAGCGACCGAAGTGGGAACGGCCGTCTTCTCCGAGCAACTTCACACCTTCAGCGTCAACCATCCTGAATTGGAAACCCGCGTCGAACAAAAACCGGTCGCCGGACAAGGCGGCATCCTCAGCTATCTGCGTACCGGCGCCAACGTCGCCCCCAGCATCCTGCCCGATTTAATCCTACTGCCTACCAGCGAACTAACCGCCGCCGCCAAAGAAGGACTCATCTATCCGCTTGACGACTTACTCGATCCAGCGGCGCTCGATGACCTCTATCCCGCTGCGCGCGCCCTGGCTCGCAGCGAAGACCAAACCATCGGCTACCCTTACGCCATCAACAACCTGACCCATTTCGCTTATCAAACAAACGTCATCGCCAGCACGCCCCCTTTGCGCTGGAATGAGTTAATCGCGCTAGAAGACGCCACTCTCATCTTTCCGGCCGCCGGCGATGCCGGAGCCGTGTTAGCCCTGCAATTTTATTTAGCCGCCGGCGGCCAGCTTACCAACGAGGCCGGTCAACCCATGTTAGACGCCCCTCTGCTCACCCAGGCGCTGCAACAATTAAGCCAGGCTCGTTCTAACGGCTTCATCCTGCTGCAAAGCGCCAACGTCACTACGCTGGCCGAATCATGGGACGTTTTTCAATCGGGCACGGCCGTTTTTGCCCTCACATCCGCCGAACAATTTCTCACCCAACGCACGCCGGAAACAACGCCCGGCTATGCCGTCATTGCCGGCATAGACAGTCCTCTAACCCCGTTAATTGATGGGTGGGCCTGGGCTGTGTCCACTGCCGATCCAGCCCAGCGTCTTCTGGCTGGCGAACTACTGGCCGCGTTAATAGACGGTCCCAGCATGGGCGCCTGGAGCTTACAAAGCGGCCGTTTGCCCGCCCGCCGCCAGGCTTTCACCGTCTGGCCGCACGACGACGCCTATCTCAGCTTCGTCCATCTGGAATTAGAACGCGCCCAACCTAACCCAGCGCCGCTGGACAGCCCCATCATGGAAGCGCTGGGCAACGCCGTTTTCAATGTCATCTCATTAACCAAAACGCCGCAAGAAGCGGCCGGGGAAGCGGTGATGGCAATCCAACCATAAAATATGTGTATAAGTAGAAAATGCACAGGAGATATTATTAGCTGCTCGTAGTTAGCCACGTAGTCTTCGGAGTGGCGTCATCCAACGGTACTCCGTCGCTGAACAGCGCGACTACGTACC
>JANTGY010000292.1 GCA_024762695.1 Anaerolineae bacterium | reverse complement strand
AACTACGAGCAGCTAATAATATCTCCTCGTATAACATGTTCGTAGTAAGGTACGTAGTCGCGCTGTTCAGCGACGGAGTACCGTTGGATGACGCCACTCCGAAGACTACGTGGCTAACTACGAGCAGCTAATAATATCTCCTCTGACAATGTAAGGCGATTTGGCAAATCGCCACCCGATTTGCCAAATCGGGCTACAACGGCGCGCCATTTTCATTCATCGTGGTCGGCGCTGCCGGTGAAGTCCCCTGTGTAAATGTAGGTCGGATTGGCAATCCGACTTACGATATTCATTTATTCGTGGTGTGCCATAGGCACGTGGTGTCTCCCTTGTAAATCGAAGTGGTAATTCGGTCGAACTCCGTTCGATACGCGATTTACCAGATCGCGCTACGGTTTTCATCCATTCGTGGTGCGCCGCAGGCACGTAGTGTCTCCTGTAATTCCCTCCGCGCGCTCGGCGCACTCCGCGGTTAAGTAAATTTGATCAGTCAATCAAAGCTCACACTTATAATTACAATATGCATAATAGCAAGAAAGGAGAGAAATGGGAAACGGCCGCGTTGCAGGAAAAAGCAATAAATTGATGAGCATGTTCGCCAAAGTGGGCCAGCGATTATAACCGCCAGTGTTTACCGATGAAACCAAAACAAGAGCGGCCGTCCTGCTGCGAGCCTTTTCTAGCGCCCTTACCGGTATCGGCTTAGCCTTATGCGTCAAGATAAACAAACCAGTACCATCCTTAAGCAGCAGACAAACGCGCTGCAGCATCTCATTGAGAGAGATATCGAGCAGCGCAGGGCCATTCCCCCGCGACTCCGTGTCCCACTTCCTACCCGTTTAATCACAAAAGGTTTATGATCACGGCCGTTTCGACTACAATACACCTCTTACATAAAAAATAACGCGAAAAGGAAGCGACATGAACCGACGACAACCCTGGCATGAACTCACCAAAGATTTAGTAGATGTGGCTATGGGCCGCAAACCGGCCACAATGGTCATCAGAAACGGCCGTTGGGTTAACGTCCACAGCGGCGAAATCATCCCCAATACCGATGTGGCTATCTACAAAAGCCGCATCGCCTACGTGGGCGCGGACGCCGGCTATACCATTGGCAATGAGACAGAGGTAGTGGAGGGGAACGGCCGTTACCTCATCCCCGGCCTGTGCGACGCCCACATGCACGTCGAAAGCGGCATGGTCACCGTCACCGAATTTGCCCGCGCCGTCATCCCACACGGCACAACCAGCATGTTCATCGACCCCCACGAAATAGCCAACGTCCTCGGCCTGCCCGGCGTCAAACTCATGCACGACGAAGCCGCCACCCTGCCCATCAACATCTACGTCCAAATGCCCTCCTGCGCCCCCAGCGCCCCTGGTCTGGAAACAAACGGCGCCCCCATCGGCCCCGCCGAAGTCGCCGAAGCGATGACCTGGCCCGGTATTATCGGTCTGGGGGAGATGATGAACTTCCCTGGCATCTTCAACAGCGACAACAAAATGCACGCCGAAGTCGCCGAAACAATGAAAGCGAAAAAAACCGTCGGCGGCCATTACGCTTCGCCCGATTTAGGACGCGAATTTCATGGCTACGTCGCTGGCGGCCCAGCCGACGACCACGAGGGCACACGCCCTGAAGACGCCGTCGCCCGCGTCCGCCAGGGCATGAAAGCAATGCTGCGCCTCGGCTCCGCCTGGTACGACGTGGCCGAACAAGTCAAAGCCATCACCGAAATGGGCCTTGACAGCCGCCATTTCGTCCTTTGCACCGACGACTCCCATTCCGGCACACTGGTTCACGACGGCCACATGAATCGCGTCGTCCGCCACGCCATCGCACAAGGTCTCAAGCCCATCACCGCCATCCAAATGGCGACCATCAACACGGCCGAACATTTTGGCGTCGAAAAAGATATTGGCTCCATCACCCCCGGCCGTTATGCCGACATCGTCCTCAGCAGCGATTTAGTTACGCTGCCCATCGAAACCGTCATTTCCGCCGGCCAAATCATCGCCGAAAATGGCGGCATCTCGGTAGATATTCCACCTTACGATTATCCCGATTTCGCCAAAAATACCATCAACCTGGGCAAAACCCTGACGGCGACTGATTTCGACATCCCAGTCCCCAGCCCCCAGTCCCCAGCCCCCAGCGTCACCGCCCGCGTCATCGGCGTCATTGAAAATCAAGCCCCGACCCGCGCGCTGGAGAAGGAATTACCCGTCAAAGATGGCCTGGTTCAGATGGCCGTTGCTCACGACATCTACCAAATTGCCCTGGTCGAACGACATAAAGCCACCGGCGGCATCACCAATGGTTTTGTCAGCGGATTTGGCTTCAACGTCCCCTGCGCCGTCGCCACCTCAGTCGCCCACGACAGCCACCACATGATCGTCGTTGGGACAGATAAAGCCGACATGGCCCGCGCCGCCAATCGGCTGGGCGAGGTCGGCGGCGGGGTTGTCGTTTTCAAGGAAGGTCGGGAGATCGCGCTGGTAGAACTGCCCATCGCCGGACTCATGTCCGACGAACGAGCCGAAATCGTCGCCGAAAAAGCAGCCCAGATGGTACACGCAATGGCCGAATGCGGCTGTACGCTCAACAATGCTTACATGCAGCTTAGCCTGCTGGCTCTCGTCGTCATCCCTGAACTACGTATCTCAAACCTGGGTATTGTTGATGTGACCAAATTTGAATTGGTTGATTTAATCGTAGCCTAAAAGCACGTTTGTTTGTAGTAACAGCTTTAGCGGGGAGCGCGGCTAAAGCTGTTACTACGAACTTGTTTTTGATTGGCTAATTCAATCCATTGATTGGCGGAGCCAGGCTGATCAAAGTCTGTCCCGGTTTGGGAACAGGCTGCTGATTCGTCGTGTACAACAATAAGGTGTTTTGCTCAGCAACCAGAATGAGGGGGACAGCCTTTTGCTCGTAATAAGCCTGGAAATCGTCGTAAGTAAAGGTCTCGGTGATAGCCGTTGTTTTAACAATGTGGCCGTCTTCATGAAGCTGGTTAAGCTCCGTGTAAGTCATGGCGGGATCAAACAGGCAGCGTCCGCAAAGGTGCATGGGTGTTTGATGGCGTGACTCAGCCCGCTTCTCAGCGTTTTGCAGAGAAAGTTGGTAAACTTCTTTGCGTCCAAAATGCTCGATATAGTGCATGGCGGCCAGGGAGTTGACTTCATTGTTGGATGTCATTGCCAACAGCCGCCCAATGCCGGTTAATTCAATGTCGTGCGAGAGTTCTTCGGCCAATGCGCTGCCGTAGTACATAGTCAACCCCTCCATTTGGCCGGTGAAGACGTTTTTCTCGTTGGTGTCTATCATGGCAACGCGAAACCCCAGGTTTTGCAGAGCCTGGGCCAGCGACCGGGCCAATGGCTGCGCGCCAACAAATAAGACGCCCTGCGGGTTTTGTTCCGATAGTCCCAGACGACGGGCGGCAATACCGGCGGTGAGGCCATAGAATGCCACAGTACCCAAAATAACCAGGAAAGTGATGGAGATAAGCTTTTCAGCCCCGGTGTGCCCAACGGCAATCAGTTCAAAGGCAAAAATGGAAGCGACAGAAGCGGCAACGATGCCGCGCGGCGCTAACCAAGTGAGGAATAATCGTTCATTTCGGGTTAAATCGGACCGCCAGGTGGATATGATGACGGCTAACGGCCGTACCACCACAATCAACGCCGCTACAAAAACCAGTCCTTGCCAGCCAACGCCTAATAAATCATCGAGTTGCAGCCGGGAAGTAAGCAAAACGAACAAGCTGCCTATAAGCAGCACACGCAAATTCTCTTTGAACTCAACGATATGTTTGATGGAAATCCAGTTTTGATTCGCCAAAATGATCCCCATGAGCGTCACCGTCAAAAGCCCTGATTCAGCCTGGAGTTCATTGGACGCAACAAATGCCGCCAACGCCGTCAGCAAGGCGATTCCGTTTTGCAAATGGTCGGGAATCCAATACCGGTAGATCATAATAATGAGCAAACCAGCCCCAACAACGCTTAACAACACGCCAATAATAACGGTAAGAAAAACGCCGCTGGCTATCAAATTGGGGGCGTGGGTTAATTCGCCTTCAAGAATCGCCTCAAAAACCAGAACGGCCAACAGCGCGCCCACAGGGTCTATGAGAATGCCTTCCCATTTGAGAATGGAACCGGCCTGGCCGCGCGGTCGGATTTGCTGTAACAGCGGCCCAACAACGGTTGGCCCGGTCACAATTAAAATGGCTCCGAGCAGGATGGATAACACCCAATCCAAAGACAAAATGTAACGAGCGGCCAAGGTCGCAAACAACCAGGTTATGAGCGCGCCCACGCTAATCAGCCGAAATATAACTTTTCCCGACTTAGGTAGTTCGCTTAAACGCAGCGTCAATCCGCCTTCAAAAAGGATGACGGCCACGGAAAGGGAAATGAGTGGGAACAACAAGTCGCCAAAAAGTTTATCTGGCTCGATAAAATGAGTGAGGGGGCCGGCGATTAAACCGACGAGCAGCAGCATTAATATGGAGGGCAAACGTAAACGCCATGCCAACCATTGCGCGCCAATCCCCAGGACAAGTACACCGGCTAAACCGATTAAAAGATGTTCAGACAATGGAAATTCGCTCCTGATTATGTGTCTTTAATTGTTGATAACTACGGGTGTATAGATGCGGTAAACGGCCGTCTCATAAGGCCCGATATCGCAAGCTCCACCCACAGGGCGGGCTACGCCGCGCTGGTCTATCGCTTCGCACACAGTAGCCGCATCTATGGCTGGGCTTAACATCTGCAAAGCATGTGTCCAGGTCGGCCCGCCGTTGTCTTGTAACGGGCCAAGAAGTGGATTGGTAACCGAGATTAGTTCGCCCACCCCCAAACTGCATGTGCCGTCGCTGTCCAGGTTAGACCCGGCGGAAATGATATTGCTGGCCGAACAGTCAGACCCATCGGCCGCACTAGCAAGATGGGCGATGATGGTATTGTTGAGCGTAACCGTGCCAGTAACGCTGCTGACGCCGCCAACCTGGCTGCCAAGCCCGGTTGAATTATTGTAAATGGCGCTGCTGCTGAAAACGGCCGTCGCTCCAACTCCCTCATTATGAATGCCGCCACCTTGATTATTGGCCGCATTCCCACTAATTGTGCTATTAATTGCGCTAAAGCTCCCCCCCGTCCAATTATGGATTCCCCCTCCGACATTAATACTATCATTATCGTACACCAAACTGCGAATCAGCTTGAATGCGCCATCATTGTACACGCCGCCGCCGTCAACGCCAGCCGAATTCCCCTTCACTGTACTCAAAGAAACCGTTATCTC
>JANTGY010000291.1 GCA_024762695.1 Anaerolineae bacterium | reverse complement strand
ACGCCTCTTCCAACGGGTTCAGGTCGGCGCGCTGAATGTTCTCAATAATCGCCAGTTCCAACATCGCTTGCGGCGTCGCTTCCTTGACGACTACCGGTACTTCGGTGAGCTTCGCTAATTGAGAAGCCCGCCAGCGCCGTTCGCCAGCAATCAACACATAATCATTCCCCTGCTGGGTAACGATGAGCGGTTGGATGAGGCCATGCTCTTTAATTGAAGCCGCCAAATCGGCCAGCTTCTCCTCGTCCATGACGCTGCGTGGCTGATGCGGATTGGGCGTGATGCGGGCTAGGGCAACTGTTTGTAAACCGGCGGCGCTTTCCGCCTCGCCAGTCTCGCTGGTCTGGATAAGCGCGCCCAACCCCCGACCCAGCCCTCGTTTTTTACTCATGTGTCAGTTTCCTTCTCCTGGTCGCCTTTGACCAATTCAGCCGCTAATAATTTGTAAGCCAGCGCGCCCGGCGAATTGGGCGCGTAATGGTTGATGGGTTGGCCGTAGCTGGGCGCTTCGCTTAAACGCACGTTGCGGGGCACGATGGTGCGAAACACTTTGCCGGGAAAGTATTGGCGCACTTCTTCCACCACCTGGCGGCTGAGGTTGGTACGGCCGTCGTACATGGTCATCATCAAGCCCCGAATGGTTAAAGCGGGATTCAGGTATTTTTGCACCAACTCAATCGTCTGGTTTAGCTGGGTCAGCCCTTCCAGGGCCAGATATTCGCATTGGACGGGAATGAGGACGCCGTCGCGGGCGGCGGTGAGGGCGTTGACGGTGAGCAGGCTAAGGCTGGGGGGGCAGTCAATGAGGATGTAGTCGTAACGGCCGTTCACGCTCTCCAACGCTTGCTGAAGCCGGTATTCGCGCCCAATCACATTCACCAACTCCACTTCTGCCCCGGCTAATTCTGGATGCGCCGGCAAGACATCCAATCGAAATTCCTTGTTATGCACCAGGGTGTCGTCAAACGTTGCCTGCTGTAATAACAATTCGTAAGTCGATGTTTCCATCTGGTACTTGTCGTAACCCAAACCCGAAGTGGCGTTGGCCTGTGGATCCATATCCACCATCAAAATGCGACGGCCCATAGCCGCCAAAACCCCGCTTATATTGATGACGCTCGTTGTTTTACCAACGCCGCCTTTTTGATTAACTACTGCATAAATCTTTGTCATAATGAAAAGTGTGCAAGTGTGCAAGTGTGCAAGTCTGCGGGTTTGCGCGTTCGCGGGCGGCTCTTCACTCGTCCACTTACATACTCGCAAACTCGCTTACTTGTTTAATTTTTGCTTCTAACCCAACTTGCGTGACTGATTGAGCGGCGATTTCATTAGCAAATCGAGCTGCTTCCCAAGGATTGCCATCTGTTTGATACAAACGAATGAGAAAAGCAGCTGCAAAAATATCGCCGGCGCCGGTTGGCTCAACTTCGGTGACGGACGGCGCGGGAATCTGACGCATTTCATTCCCAAAATAGACTGTACACCCGTTATTCCCTTGCGTTAACACCAACAAGCGCGACCACTGTAAAAATTGTTGCAGCGCGGCTGGATGCGGTAAATCTTCTTCGCTTAAAATAACGGCCGCCGCCAAGGGTAATACTTTTTCGGCGTCTTTCCAGTCTTGAGCCGAGACATGGCCGTTTTCATCCCATTTTCGCATCCAGCCTTGCGGCGTGATGCCAATCAAGCTGTTGCTAAACTGATGAACCAGGGCCGAATCCACTTCGTTTGTCAACGGAGCGAGATGAACGACCGGCGTGCGTAACCAATCTGACGGCACGTCGGCCGGAGTCAGCGGCTCGGCTCTTTCGTATAATTTCTGAATCCGTCCTTCCGCCGTATAAATGTTTTCAAAGGTAGAAGTTGCGGCAGCCGGTTTGCGTTGTAAAGTCAAGCCGGCCAATGCTTGACTCAAGTCATACTCTGGCGCAGCGCTGGTGAGGACGGCCGTTCGACAGCCCAATGCTTGGGCCGTTCGCCCAGAAAAGGAGACTGTTCCGCCAACTTGTTTTCCTGTCGGCGTCAAATCACAAGTAACGTGTCCAATAACGAGGTAATCTAGTTGCTCCATGCGGCTGAATTCTAGCATAGCATCTGGCAATGGGCGAGAGCGGGGCGGTCGTCGCCTAGATAAAAAGTCTTATTGCCTGGATACGCAATCCTCGTTAAGATTAAATTATGATGCGTCCCAAATTCTTGCGGCAACGGCCGTTATTGACCTTACCTCAATTTATCATTTTAGGCGCCGTCGTCTTCGCTATATTTATCGCCGTTGACTTGAACAAGCGCGCGCGGGCCGGACAAATGGTCGGCGTTGGCGAAACGGCTTTACAACAAGAGATCGCGCTGGAAACAACGCGCCAGGTAGAATTACAAGCCACATTAGATTATGTGCAAAGCGACGATTATGCAGCGGCTTATGCGCGCGATGAGGGCGGCCAATTATTGCCGGGCGAAGTGCGCGTTGTGCCTCTCCCCATCGAAGCCGCTTCGCAGCCGACGCCCGTTTCCGCCGTTGGGCAAGACCCGGCATTAAATGCCCGTCCCTGGCAAGCGTGGTGGCGACTGCTCACCGACGCCCCCCATCCCGCCCGCTGAGGGTATGCCCCAGCGCCGTTTCACTATGAATGGAATTACCCCTTCACCGTTAATAGAAGCACAGCAAATTCTCGATCTTTTGGCCGACGGCGTTATTTTTAGCGACCAGGACGGCATGATTGCGTACGCGAACGAGGCCGCCAGCCATCTAATTGGTATCCCGACCAGCGCCATGATCGGACGCCCCATCACCGATTTGTTAACGCGATTACCTTTGCTGTCTGGCTCCACCGCCAAAGCCGCGAAGTTCGAGTTAAACGGCCGTTACCTGCAAGGGAAAGCCGCTACCGTCCAAATGAACGACGGCTCCACGCAAGGCATTCTCACCACCCTGCACGACATCACCGCCGAACACGAAGCGGAAGAAGCGAAAAGTACCTTTTTAAGCACCGTTTCCCACGAACTTCGCACCCCGCTCACCGCCATTAAAGGGTATGTAGAGATGTTGGCCTCCGGCGCCGGCGGCGAGTTAAATGACAATCAACGCCAGTTCACAACAACCATCCACAGAAATGTGAACCGGATGGTGCAGTTGATCAACAGTCTGATTTTTGCTTCTTCGGTTAAGAGCGGCCGTCTGGAATACATTTCTGGGCACACGGATCTGGGACAGCTTATCCCGCAGATCAGCCGCGAATTGCAGCCCAAAGCGGCTGAAGACGGCCAGCAAATCAAAGTGGATATCGATAAAAGACTCCAACCGCTTCAGGCGGATCCCATTCACATGGCGACGATTCTGGAGGAGTTGATTACCAACAGTATTAAGTTTAATCGTCCCGGCGGTAAGGTATGGGTAACGGCCGTTCCCGAAACCAGCGTCGAAAGCAAACAATCCTTCGCCGTCGTCAGCGTGCGCGATGAAGGCGTTGGCATCACGCCCGACGAACAACCTCATATTTTTGACGAATTTTATCGAGCCGAACGCACCAGCGCCCATGTCCGCGCCACCGGTATGGGGATGGGATTATCCATTGTGCGGGCGCTGGTGGAGGCTTATAACGGCCGTATCTGGCTGAAAAGCGTCCCCGATCAAGGCAGTTCCTTCACCTTTATCATCCCCCACCAGCCCGACTTTTCGCCGGGAACGACAAGCCATCTCAGTGTGTAAACGGCCTTGTTCAGCCACCCCTTAATCGTCCACCTCAAACTTGTGTTAATAGGCGAATCAGGTTACTATCGTCAATCATTGCCAGAGCAGGGCTTCTTTTTGTTAACCAGCATTGTAAGCTGTTTCTGTTAGCCTGAAAGGAGTTTTGCCAATGGGATGACGCAAGAATTCCAATGCGTTACGCCGTTAGGTAAATCGCAAAAAGCATGTTACAGAGAAAATGACGGTTTCTTGCGGTTTACTCAGGGAAAACGGGAAAACATTGTTTTTATCATTCCAAGAATTTACCCGTTTTCACCGAAACTGGGCCAATAACCCTGAAGGATATTTAAAAATGACCTCTTCCTCAAATGCGAACGCGTCAAATAACGCCATTGCTCCGCATGGCGGACGCTTGATTAACCGAATGCTGCGCGGCGAAATGCGCCAAGCCGTACGCGAACGGGCACAGAAATTATTCAAGTTGGATCTGAGCCCGATGAGTTTGTCAGACTTGGAATTAATCGCCAGCGGAGCCATGAGTCCTCTGACTGGCTTTATGGGACAGGCTGATTATGAGCGTGTCGTTGAGGAGATGCGCTTGAGTAATGGCATGGTCTGGTCCATCCCCATTACGCTGCCAGTTGATCGGGAAACGGCCGTCCTCATCCAACTCGACCAGGAAATCGCCCTCTGCGAAAACGGCCGTGTCCTGGCCGTCATGGAAGTAACCGAGAAATTTGAATACGACAAACAGCGCGAAGCCCAACTTGTCTACCAAACTACCGAAGAAAAACATCCTGGCGTGGCCCGTCTGTACACACAGGGCGATATTTTACTCGGCGGCGAGATTTGGGTCGTTGATTTACCCGAAGCTACTGAAACCGAATTCCCTGAACTACGCCACACACCTGCCCAAACCCGGCGCATGTTTGCCCGGCGCGGCTGGCGGCGCGTTGTCGGCTTCCAAACCCGCAACCCCATCCACCGCGCCCACGAATACATCCAAAAAACGGCATTGGAAATTGTAGACGGGTTGCTCGTCCACCCACTAGTCGGCGAGACTAAAAAGGACGACATTCCCGCCGATGTGCGCATTGCCAGCTACGAAGCGATTTTGCGCGACTACTACCCGGCGGAGAGCGTTTTGCTGGGCGTTTTCCCGGCGGCCATGCGCTATGCCGGCCCGCGCGAAGCGATTTTCCATGCGCTGCTGCGTAAAAATTATGGCTGCACCCATTTCATTGTCGGGCGCGACCATGCCGGCGTTGGCGGCTATTATGGCACGTATGACGCCCAACTCATTTTCGAGCAATTCAAAAAAGAAGAGATTGGCATTGAGATTTTGCCCTTTGATTATGCCTTCTACTGCAAAAAATGCGGTATGGTCGTCAGTTCCAAGACTTGTCCGCATGGCAAGGAAGATTGGGTATATTTGAGCGGCACACAGGTGCGGGAGATGTTGGAGCGTGGCGAAATGCTGCCGCCTGAATTTACCCGACCTGAAGTGTCCCAGGTATTGATTGAGGGGATGAGAGCCAAACGGGAACGAGAAAAGGCCGAGGCGTAATGCGTAACTCGTAACCCGTAATCGGAACACGGATTACGAGTTACGAATTACGGATAACAAAATGCTTAAAAAG
>JANTGY010000290.1 GCA_024762695.1 Anaerolineae bacterium | reverse complement strand
GCTGGCGATTTCTGAGAGGTAGCTGCCGAAATTGGCCGGGAAGCGGGCGACGAAGAAAAGATAGCTGCTAAACAGAGCAAAGTCGCCGACGGTGAAGCTGCCCCGCGCCATTGCTGCACTGGCCAGCAAGACCATCACCGCCACAGCCACGTCGCCCATGTTGTCGGCGACGGAGAAAGCCATCGCCGAGAAGGTTCCCCGGCGCACGTTGCGCCGCCGCCGCTCGTCGCTCAGCTTGTCCAGGTAGCGCATCGCCCCCGCTTCGGCGCCGGCCACCTTCACCGCCTGGATGGCGCCGAACAGTTCGCCCATGAAGCCGGTGACGGCGCTGTCCCCCTCGCGGCTTTCCTGGTGGTAGCGCATCAGCCGCTCCCAGGCGAAGCGGTTGAACAAGAAGACGCCAATGAGGGGCAGAACGGCAACGGCCGTAATTACCGCGTCAATCCGGGCCATGATGATCAGGGCAAACAGGGTGAACGCCGCCTCCCCGACAATTATCGGAATCCAGGTGGGGAAATCGCCGTAATCGCCCAGGTCATGATCCAGCCGGTTGAGGGCGTCGCCGATGGCGACCGGCAGCGGGACAGCTCCCGGCTTGCGCAGGATGTTTTGGACGACGTTTTTGCGCAGCAGCGCCTGTCCCGCCAGCCGCACCTTCGCCGCCGCATAGTTCCCGCTCACATCCACCACCATCCGCGACGCTTCCACGGCGATGATCAGGGCCAGGATGGTAGGCAGGTTGAGGGCAACGGCCGTATCCCCCGCCAACTTGTCAAAAAACAGCTTTTGCAGCCAGCCGGGCACGGCCCGCATCGAAAAAGCGTACAGCGCCGCCGCTACGCTCAGCCAGAAAAAGCCGGGCCGGTAGCGGATGAGCGCCCAGGTTCCCTTCCAGACGGGTAATTGGTGATTGGTAATTGGTAATTGGTTATTGGTCATTTGATGCCTCCCAAAGCGCCGCGCAATTCAAATCATCACAAGCCGTCAACGAACGCTTTAGCTTGCGCATCCAGATGAAGCGCAGCCGCTCGTTCAGCCCGCCCCGGCAGTATTCGACGGCGATGTAGACACCCATCGCCGCGCACAGGCGGTAATCGTCAAACAGCCGCTCCCAGGTGTAGCCGGTGACGCCGCGCCGCAGGAGGTGGGCGTGGTAATGGCGGAGGATGGTGATTTCATGTTCCCGGCGCACGGCCGTTTCCCAATCCTGCACAAGCATAAAAGCCAGATCGTACACGCCCAGCCAGACGGTCAGGCTCCAGTCGAACGGCTGGCGGTCAATAAGATAAATCGGGGCGTCCCCATCGCGGGGAACCATGATGTTGTACTCACCGGCGTCGCCGTGAATAATGGTGAAGCCGTTGGTATCTTGCGCCCGCGCGATGATCGCCGCCGGATGGCGGGCGAACAGCGAGCGCATGAGGTCAGGCCAATGCGGTTCCAGCTCGTGGGCGGCGTGGCGGAGGATGTGCCCCACGCCCGGCTCGGCAATGGCCACAAAGCGGCGAATGTGCCCGGCGTCGTGCATGGCTGCCCCGGCCTGGGCCAGCCGGTCGGCGCCCCACCAGCGGGCGTGCATCGCCGCCAGCCCTTCGGCCAGAGCCAGCCCGTAGGCCAGCGTCGGTTCTTTGTCGTAGGAGTCAATGTGCGTTTCCGACACATCGGCCAGGAGGATGTGGTAGCGCTGCAGGGCGTCATCGTAGGCGGCGGCATAGCAGGGGATGAGCGGCGCGTCGGGCACGTCCACGTAGTCGCGGGTGTAGTAGGGCACTTCAGCGGGCAGGAAGCTTTCACCGTCGTCCAGGTCGGTGTTGACCAATTTGAGAAAGAGGCGCGGCGGCCGTTCGCCGCGGGCGTCGGCGGTGTAGGTCAGACGCAGTTTGGCGTTGGTGGACCAGTTGCCACGGCCGTCTACCCGTGCAAATGAGGCCACCCGGCCCTGTGTCAGCGCGCCGTTTTGGCTGAGAACGGCCGTTAACCATCCCACCGTCACCTGCTCCAGATTCGTAATCACAGTTGTCATGCTAACGCCTCCTCCAGGCCCGTTTGTAACAGGTGGGCAAAACGGCTGCCGGGATTGGCGGCCAATTCAACGCGACGGCCGTGTTCGATGAGCTTCCCGTTCTCCAGAATCAAAATGTCATCCGCCCGCTGTACCGTCCCCAACCGGTGGGCGATGAGGATGGCGGTGCGGTTTTGCAGCAGCCGGTCAATCGCCCGCTCTAAAAGCTGCTCCGTCGCCGGGTCCAGCCGGGAGGACGCTTCGTCCAGGATGACCAGGCGCGGATCGCGCAAAAAGACGCGGGTGAAGGCCAGCAGCTGCGCCTCGCCCGCCGACAATCCTTTGCCGCCCGCCTTGAGCCGCGTGTCCAGGCCGTCGGGCAGGGCGCGGAACCAGTCGGCCAGCCCCAGCGTATCGATGGCGGCGATGATGTCAGAGTCGGGGATGAACGGCCGTTCCCCATCATAATTACCGAACAGCGTCAGGTTGTCGCGGATGGCAGCCTCAAACAACTGCACCTCCTGCGTCACCATCCCCACCCGCCGCCGCAGGTCGGACAAAGCCGTGTCGCGCACGTCCACCCCATCCAGCCGGATAGCTCCCGCGTCCACGTCATACAGCCGGAACAGCAGCCGCGTCAGCGTCGTTTTGCCGCTGCCCGTCCGCCCCAGGATGCCCAGGGTGCGGCCAGATGCCAGTTCAAACGAGATGTTCTGTAACACGGTTTGAGACTGGAGATTGGAGATTGGAGACTGCTCATTGACAATTGACAATTGACTATTAACCATTGACAATTTGTCTTTGTACCCGAAGGAAACATCCTCAAACCGCACGGTGGGCGCGGTGGCTGGGAGGGTGGCAGCGGCCACTTCGGCTTGCGACCTCCGGTCGCTGCTCAGTGCAGGCTTTTCCTGTACGGCCGTCTCCATCGCAAAAAACGCGTTAATCCGGCCAATCCCGGCATAGGCGCGCTGGAGCCGGGAAATCTGGCGGCGGATGTACTTGAGCGGGCTTTCCATCAGGCCGACGTAATAGACCATCAGGTACACCGTGCCGATGCTCATCTGCCCCTGCCGGTAGGCGTTGGCCGCCAGCCCCAGCGTGGCCACCAATGCGAAAACGTAGAGCATGTAACTGCTGCTGAAGCTGATGCCGCCCAGAATTTCATCGCGCAGCCGCCAGTGGATGATGCGGGCCATGATGGGATAGAGCCGGGCCATCACGTACCCCTCGCCGCCGTTGGCGCGGATGTCCTCTGTCCCCAGCAGCCGCTCACTGAGGTAGCCGGACTGGACGGCGTACTCCTGGCGCACGGCGTGGTTCACGGCGACGACCTGGGGCCGGATGGCCGCCTGCGCGCCGAACATGAGCAGAGCATAGGCCAGTCCAATCAGCCCAAACTGCCACGATTGGTAGAAAATCAGCGCCAGCACGCCGATGAGGAGCAGGCCGTTGCCAAACATCTGTACCACCAGCGCCGAGAAAGATTCGGCCAACTTGCTGACGTCGCCGTCCACCCGCTCGATGAGTTCGCCAGGAGTGCGCAGCTTGTGGAAGCCCATGTCCAGCCGCAGGCAGTGGGCGGCCAGGTCGTGGCGCAGCCGGTTGGTGGCCGCCCAGCCCAAATCTTCGCTGAGGTAGGTGTTGTACAGGGCGAGGGCTTTCTGGCTGATGGTGAGGAGGAAGAAGAGAACGGCCGTGCCCGCCAACACCCGCCCCGAACTGCCCGCCTGCGCCGCATCTAAAAAGTCGCGCACCACTTGCGGCGCCCACAACTGCATGCCGATGCTGGCCAACAGCAGCACACCCAACAGCGCCACCCGCCCCTTAAACGGGGCCAGGTACCGCCCCAACAGCCGCCCCGCCTGGTAAAGATTGGTTTGTTTCATTGTGTCATCCTTCAGATAGAGATAGAGATGAGAGATAGAATCGTCTCTATCTCTATCTCCATTCTCTATCTCTTTTCTCCCATGTACGGCAGCCACAGGTCGTCGGTCAACTTTTGCGGGTCGGCGGTGACGCCGAAGCGGGCGAAGTAGTCGCAGACACGGGTGATGTCGCGCAGAAGCAGCTCGTAGGCGTTGGGATTGTGCCGCGCCTCTACCATCTGCGGGAAATCAATGATTTGGATGTCACCTTCCCAATACAGGATGTTGTAGGCGGACAAATCGCCATGAATGTGATGCAACTCAAGCATCAAGGCCACATTGTCCATCACCCGCCGGAATAGTGGTTCGGCTTCGTCCGGTTCCAGATTGATTTCGTTCAGCGTGGGGGCCGGGCCGCGTTCATCGCCGATAAATTCCATCAAAATCGTATTGCCCGCGTGGGCGATGGGTTTAGGCACATCGGCCCCGGCTTCGTACAATTTTTTTTGCACGCCGTACTCATTGCCGATCCACCACATGATGTCTACGTGTTTGCCGAAGGTGGTTTTCTTGCGCAGAGCCAGTTTTACGCGGCGGCCTTTCATTTGCTTGCCCTCCTCGTCGCGCAGTTGGCGGCCCGCTTTGTAGATGGCGTCGTTTTTGAGATGGCGTAACATGCGCGGACGGTACAGCTTGGCGGCGATGAGGTCTACGCCCAGGTTGGGACTGGCCGCACAGGCGTAGACATTGGCCTCCTTGCCGCCTTTCACCAGCCGGGTCACGTCACTGATAAGGGCGTCGTGGTAAAAGGGGGCGACGGAGGCGATGACCCAGTGGCGCTCGTGGTGCAGCGGGTCGAGGGCGGCGGCGTAGGAGGGGACCCAGCTTTCGTGGCTGTCGTCCATTTGTTGTATGGCGGCCATGGCGGGGGAGGAACGGCCGTTTCCCTTTCGTTTTTTTCTGGATCGCAACCGCCGCCGCCGGGCGGAACGGCCGTGTTCTTCATAATCGTATTCGGAATAAAGGTCGTGAAAATCGTATTTACTCATTTTTTGAGACTCGTTTTGTTTCCTTCGTTGGGCGAATTGTTCACTTGCCCGCGATTTACCAAATCGCGCTACGGTTTCTATTGCAAGTTAGGGGAATACGGCTGCGAACCAGCGTTTATGAGATGCGGCCTTTTTGGAGGATGGGGGAAACAAAAAACCACAGGCGGGGATACCTGTGGCCGGGGGTAATCGTCAAAAACGAGTTTAATTACCGGAGCGCAGATGGTCCCGCACAACGCTGATCGCGTAGGATGACAAGGGTTTTTGAGATGTGTGCCATGTGCGAGTACCTCCTTACAGTTTATTTTTACCGATGACAGTCTACCATAGCGCACATGGCTGAGTCAAGGTTTTGATTCATGTTGACAAAGCAGTTTAGTCTGGCTAGAATTTGCCTATCTGGCCTGGAGCC
>JANTGY010000289.1 GCA_024762695.1 Anaerolineae bacterium | reverse complement strand
GAATTGGAATTCCCGATACCTACTCGAGAGGAAGTTGCGGGAATTCCAATTCCCGCAACATGCGATTCATTAGTGGCGAAAACTTCGTGACACTAACCAGATTCTGAAACGCATGAGTTTTAAATGCCCAGAAGGGGAATGGGTTATCTGGTAGTAAAAAGGATTGACGGCCGTGCCCGGTTTTTTGCAAAGTTCCTGCTGCTGGTGGGGCAGGACAAACCAGCAGTCCTCCTGTTTTTACCACTGTAAGGAGGGAGGCCACTGATGGCAAAGATATTACAAGATGAATAACCGCCCAAACATGGCCATCAGCAACGAGGGTTTGATGAAGGAACGGCGGGAGGGGGAACGGCCGTATTGCCGTTGCACGCGCTTACTCTTCGGCCATCACCGCGACTTCGACCACTTCCACTTCAAAGCTGTGCCCGGAAGCGACTAATTCAAGGCTCTTGATGAAGCTGATGGGCGGCACGCCTTGCCGGGCTAATTCGTCGGACAAATCCACTTCGTAAAATTGCACTTGCCCCATCGTTACCGGATCGTGGGCGCTTTGTACCAGGGCGCAGGAGATACAAGTGTCCGGCGTCTCGCCTTCAATGACCTCGCCGACGGAATAAAAACCATGCTGCCAAATGCGGTTGACGCCGGTTTGATCGTCATAATCAATGCGCAGGAAAAGGGGGCATTCGCTGCCCTGGATGCCGCAGACGCCCAATGTTTGCCCCACAATGCGGAAGGTTAGCTGCAACTCCAACGAGGCGAAGTCGGTCACGTCTTGATTGATGATTTGCAGAACGCGCACATCGGCATGGCCGACACCTTCACGGCGAATATACAAGGTGGGTTCGCCGTTGATGGTTTCGACGTCAATGTGTCCCGCAGGTTGGTCGGAGCGTTCTACGTCCCAAACATGCTGCCGCCATTGGTTCCAGCCGGCGCTGAAATCTCCATTTTGGATGAGATTGCGTTCGGTGGGCAGGGGAGCGCTGGGCGTCCCCTCGGTGGGGATCACACTGCGTTGGTCGGTAGTCAGGTCTATGGATTGACCGGCGGCGGCAACGTGGGCACGGCCGTCTTGAACGGCAACTTGGGTTTCTTCATTGTCGACAATGAAGGAATATTGGCCGGGTTCGTTGATGGCGATTTGGCCTTGGGGCGTGACAACGATGGTCTGTAACGGCCGTTCGCCCACTTCGGGCAGCGATAAATGCAGACGCCCGCCTTCCAGTTCGAGTTCTATGGTTTGGGCGGCATCGCTGGCCTGGAAGCGGGGCGTTTGGGCCTGGTTCACGGTCAAGACTGTGTTGCCGTACAATTGCAAACGGGCTAATAAACGCTCTTCATCTGGCGGGGAAATTGAGATGAGGGCCGAAGCGACGGCGTCGGTGCGGATGCTGTTGCCGGGTAAAATTTGTTGGCCCGGTTCTCCGGCGCGCACCGCCCGGCTCACATCGGTCATATGATCAATACCGACGGTCCCTTTATTGGCTTGTACGGTTACGTTAAGGGATTCGGTGGCCTTTTGGATGTAAGTGTTGGCGGCAATGGGGATGGTTACGGTTAAGGCCAGGCATACAAAGAAACTGCCCAGCAAAAGCGCCCAGGCTAGTCGTTGCCGGTCAAGGCCGTTTTGTTGTGGGGATAAGGTCATAGGTTTCCAAACCAGCGAATAGAAAATCGCGTAAATTCCTGGGTAGGCTTGGCCCAGATTAATTCTACCTGGTCAACGCGGGCCGGCGGTTGGCCGTGCCGTAAGAATTCTGCCAGCCGCTCTAATTTCTCTGACGGCCCTTCGGCCATTACCCGCACGCTGCCGTCCGGCTGGTTCATCACCCAGCCGGATAAATGGAGTTCGTTAGCCGTTTGTTGGGTGTAATAACGAAAGTTGACGCCTTGTACATGGCCGTTGATGGTAGCTTCTAGTCGTTTGTTCATAGGATTTTAGCAATTCAGCAATTCAGCATTTCAGCTAACATTTTAGCTGAAATGCTTACCGGCTGACAAGCTGATTAACTGGCAAGCTCTCGTAAAATACGCCCAGCCATCCCTGGTCCTTCATAAATGAGGCCGGTGTAAAGTTGAACCAATGAGGCGCCAGCATTCAGTTTAGCGCGAACGTCGTCCGTTGTCCTGACGCCGCCCACGCCAATGATGGGCAATTGGCCTCCGGTTTGCCTGTGGATGTAAGCGATGATGGCGTTGCTGCGTTGGCGTAACGGCCGTCCACTCATCCCTCCCTGCTCTTTTTTGTTGGGATGGGTCAGTCCATCCCGGCTAATGGTGGTATTGGTAGCGATGATGCCGTCAATGCGGTTGGCGGAAACGGCCGTCAGTATCTCATCTAGTTCAGTCCAGGTCAGGTCGGGGGCAATTTTGACGAGTAACGGCCGTGTCTCAACTTCATGATGGCTGGCTAAGCGCTTATTCTCTGCTTGCAGCGCGCGCAGGAGTCGGCCCAAATAATCCCCGCCTTGTAAATCGCGCAGTCCCGGCGTGTTGGGCGAACTGATGTTGACGGCCAGATAATCGGCATAGGGGTAGACGGCTTGCATAACGGCCGTGTAATCGGACGCGGCGTCGGCCAAAGGGGTTTCTTTCTGCTTGCCCAGGCTGACGCCCAGGATGAAGTCGGCTTTGTTGAGCGATTTGAGGCGAGAAACGGCCGTTGCCGCGCCCCCGTTCGGGAATCCCATTCGGTTAATCAACGCCCCATCATCTGGTAAGCGGAAAATGCGCGGTTTAGGATTGCCCCTTTGCGGCTGCGGGGTGAGTGTGCCCACTTCCACATGGCCAAAACCTAAGAGGGCTAAAGCGGCCGTTGCCTTCACATCCTTATCAAAACCGGCGGCCATTCCTAACACATTAGGAAAGCGTAAGCCAAATAATTCAATCGGCTCTTGGGGCAATCGCCCCGCGATCTGACGTAAAATGGACGGCCCCGGCCAAACGCGCTGCGCCAAAGCCAAGGCCGCCAACGCCCGCTCATGCGCCGATTCCGCATCCATTTGTCGCAACACAGGAAAAACAACTGTTTGATAGATACTCATTGAGTCAAAGAAAAAGCCATCCCCTACCGAGATGGCTTCGAATTCGCCTTTTTCGTCTTAAATCTAATCATCTCCCAATTTCAATACTGCCATAAACGCCTCTTGTGGCACTTCGACATTGCCAATCATCTTCATTCGCTTTTTACCCTTCTTTTGCTTCTCCAAGAGCTTGCGCTTCCGCGAAACATCGCCGCCATAGCATTTTGCCAGCACATCTTTTCGCAGCGCCTTGACGTTGGCTCGGCTAATCACTCGTTTGCCGGTGGCCGCCTGGATGGGCACTTCAAACATCTGGCGCGGAATCAATTTCCGCAGCTGCGTTACCAACTTTTGACCGCGATGATAAGCGTCGTCCTCATGGACAATCATCGCCAGGGCGTCAACCGGCGTTTTAGCCACCAGCACATCCAATTTTACCAGCTTGGAGGCGCGGTATCCGGCAAATTCATAATCCATCGAGGCATAACCGCGTGTGCCGCTCTTTAATTTATCGTAAAAATCAATAATGATTTCCGATAATGGCAGATCGTATTTCAATACCACGCGCCCTGGCGCGGGATATTCTTGCCCCGTTAACTCGCCGCGCCGCTTAATGACTAAATCCATCACCACACCATAATACTCTTCCGGCAGAAATATCTGGACGTGCATCCAGGGTTCGCGGATTTCTTCAATTAAGTTTTCGTCAGGCAGCTCGGCCGGGCTTTCGATGATGCGCACTTCGCCGGTTTGGGCCATGACAACTTCGTAGCGCACGCTGGGCGCCGTCGCTACCAAATCCAAGTCGTATTCCCGTTCCAGCCGCTCCTGGATGATTTCCATATGAAATAAACCCAGGAAGCCGCAGCGAAAGCCAAAGTTGAGCGCGGTGGAGGTTTCCGGTTCATAAACCAGGGCGGCGTCATTAAGCTGTAGGCGTTCCAACGCTTCTTTGAGCAGGGCGTATTCCTCTCCTTCCGTTGGGTAAAAACCAGCAAATACCATTGGTTTAACCGCTTCATAACCGGGCAATGGCTCCGCGGCAGGCTGATCGCGTAAAGTAATTGTGTCGCCCACGCGGCACTCGCGCACTGTTTTTAAGCCGGTGGCAATGTAGCCGACTTCGCCGGCTGTTAACCGTTCGACTGGTTTCATGGATGGGCTGAAGATGCCAATTTCTATGGGTTCGACGGTGACATCGTTGGACATCATTCGAATCCACTGACGCTTATCCAGCGCGCCCTCAAAAACGCGCACATAAGCGATGACGCCTTTGTAAGAATCGTAGTGGGAATCGAACACCAGAGCGCGAAAGGGGTCGTCTGGGTCGCTGTGCGGGGGCGGTACGTGGGCTACGACTGCCTCTAGCACTTGCTCGATGTTGGCTCCCATTTTGGCGCTAATCGGAATAACTTCTTCGGCGGGGATGCCTATGATGTTCTCGATTTCTTCGGCGACATCTTCCGGCTGGGCGGCGGGCAAATCTATTTTGTTGACGACGGGGATGATTTCCAGGTCAGACTCGACGGCGAGGTAGAGGTTGGCTAATGTCTGGGCTTCGATGCCCTGGGTAGCGTCTACGACGAGGATGGCGCCTTCACATCCTTGTAAGGCGCGGCTGACTTCGTAGGCAAAATCGACATGGCCAGGGGTGTCGATCAGGTTCATCTCGTATGTCTCGCCGTCTTTCGCTGTGTAGTTCATGCGCACGGCCGAGGCTTTGATGGTGACGCCTTTTTCCCGTTCCAAATCCATGTCATCAAGGACTTGTTCTTGCATTTCGCGTTCGGTCAATGTGCCAGTTTCTTGCAGCAGCCGGTCGGCGAGGGTGGATTTACCATGATCGATGTGGGCAATGATACAGAAGTTACGTATTTTACTTTGATCCATACTGGCAAGTATATCAAATTGGGGCGAAAAAGGTGAAGCCCAGCGTTTTTTAAAAAGGCTGGGCTAATTATTCGCTCTGTCTTTGATGACGGAACGTTCTGAAATCGCTGATTTTATGCTTCTTAAGTCCGAGATTTTGTAATGGTCATAAGGAAAGGAACACAGAGATACATAGAGAAGACACCACGCCGCTGCGCGGCGCCCTCAGATGAATGAAAAGTGTATGCCGTTGTTCGTAGTCAGCCACGTAGTCCGCGGAGTGGCGTTCCGCCAAACGGTACTTCGCAGACTGCGTACCTAACTACAAACGGCTATTTACAAGGAAGACTTCACGGGCATTTGCCCACCACCATGAATGAAAAGCGGGGATTAGGGGATTTGGAGATTTTTCATCAAATCAATCCTTTAATCCCCCAATCCCCGCCAT
>JANTGY010000288.1 GCA_024762695.1 Anaerolineae bacterium | reverse complement strand
TCCGGCGCCGTCAAACTGCTGTACGCCGCCCCCGAAACGCTAATGCGGCCCGAAACCATACTCTTCCTGGAACAGAGCGCTGTAGACTGCCTCACCATTGACGAAGCCCACTGCATCTCCGAATGGGGGCACGACTTTCGACCCGAATACCGCCAATTGGTAGAACTGCGCCGCCGCCTGCCCGATGCTGTTTGCTTGACCGTCACCGCCACCGCTACAGAGCGCGTGCGGGAAGACATCAAAACAGCGCTGGGCATCCCCGACGCCGCCGAATTCATCGCCAGCTTTGACCGCGAAAATTTGTTCCTGGCTGTCGAACCCAAAACGGCCGGATTGCGGCAAACATTGGCCTTCCTGGGCAACCACCGCGACCAATCGGGCATTATTTACTGCGCTACACGAAAACGGGTTGATGAATTAACATCTGAGTTAGCCGCCAACGGTTGGCCGGTTTTACCCTACCATGCCGGATTGGATAATGGGACTCGACAACGCAACCAACGCCGCTTTACCCATGAAGAAAGCATTGTCATGGTCGCCACCATCGCCTTTGGCATGGGCATCGACAAATCCAATGTGCGCTTCATTTTGCATTACGATTTGCCCAAGAATTTAGAGAGCTACTACCAGCAAATCGGCCGCGCCGGGCGCGATGGCCTCCCTGCCGACTGCCTGCTGCTGTTCAGCTATGGCGATGTGAACAACATCAATTACTTCATCCAGCAAGCGCATCCCAGCCAGCAAATCGGCGCCCGAATGCGGCTGGAAGCGATGCTGCGTTTTGCCGAGACCAATGTATGCCGCCGCCAGCCGCTGCTGGATTATTTTGACGAAGCGTACGAGAAAGAAAACTGCCAGACCTGCGATAATTGCACGGCCGTTCAAGACGATTTATCCGATTTAACTGTTCCGGCGCAAAAATTTCTTTCCTGCGTCAAACGCACCAGGGAATTGTTCGGCGTCAATCACATCATTGACGTGCTGCGCGGCTCGAAGTCGCAAAAAGTGCGGCAAAAAGGGCACGACAGACTCTCCACTTACAACATTGGCCGCGAGTTTTCCAAGAAAGAATGGCAGCATCTGGCCCGTCAATTCGTGCAAATAGGGCTGTTGGCGCAAGACGCGGAGTACGGCAGCTTAAAATTAACGCCGCAAGCGTATGCTGTTTTTAAGGGCGAAAAGGTGATGGGCGTTTTGCCCCGTGTAGAGGACAAGGCCACTGCGCCGCAGCGGGAGATCAGCCACGATCCGGTTCTCTTCGGTCTGCTGCGCGCTAAACGCACAGAATTGGCCGAGGCCGGCGGCGTACCGCCTTATGTCATCTTCAACGATCGGTCGCTGGTGGAGATGGCCGCCTATTTTCCGCAATCGTCAACGGCATTTGGAACGATTTATGGCGTCGGGCAGGCCAAATTGGAAAGGTATGCCGACGAATTCTTGCCTATCATTCAAGCCTACTGCCAGGAACACGCCATCGCCGAAAAAGTCAAAGGAGCGTCCACATCGCCAGCGCGCCGGATTGTGACGGGCTTGCAAGGCCGTACAGAGGAAGTGTTAACCGCCTTCAATGACGGCCGTTCCATCGAAGAAATAGCCAATGATTTGGGCGTGAAGCCGAGAACGGTGGCGAGCCATTTGTGGAAAAGCGTGCAGGCAGGACGGCCGTTACGCTCTGACGGTATCCTCGCCTCATCCCAACTCGCCCCAGACCAACAGCGCCAGGCCCTCGACGCTTTTGAAAAACTGGGAACCGATTTTTTACGCCCTGTGTATGAGGCAATGAATGAGCAAATAAGCTATGACGAATTGCATCTACTACGACTTTTTGCCGCTGCTCAAAACAAGGAGATAGATGCAGGGTAATTATTTCTGGCAGGGCCAGCTTACGAAAGGTAGAAGACCACGATTGGCAGCGCTATGCGCTAATCCGGTTTAGCGCTTGTGCCAGCGCCGCTTTTCTGTACAATGTAAGCTGGTTCTTAATATTGAATGCGTATTTTAGTGGTGAACGGCCGTTTGCATCGCCGACTCATCACACATTGAAACGGCCGTTCACCTTAAGCCATATCCCCGAGCCAAAGAGCCATAAATTAAATCTTTTGTAATTCGTAATTCGTAATTCGTAATTGGATAATTACACGCATTAATTTCATTAACCATTTACCATTCAACGCCAAGTCGCAGCATTCACCGGCCAATCGGCAATCCAAAGGAGACCCCTCATGACCTTTAAACCGCTCTACCAAAACGATCCGCGTTGGAAAGACAAAAAAATCGGAACCGGAAATCACACTTTAACCATCAGCGCTGTGGGCTGTATGCTCACCAGCATGACCATGATCCTTAACTACTACGGCGCCAACGAAACGCCCGCTTCCCTCAATGACAAACTGGTCGCCGCCGGCGGTTTCAACGGCGCCTGGATCAAATCAGCGGCGGCGCCCTCCTACTTCCCACAACTCGGCGTCAAACGGCAGCTGCGAGTTGAATGCGCCGACCCTCAAAAGCCCGCCCCCCTGGATTGGATAGACGCCGGTCTGAAAGCGGGATCGCTGATCATGGTTCAGGTTGATTGGCAGCCTGATCCCGATATAGACAGTCATTGGGTCATCATCCACGCCAAGCAAGGGGACGATTACTTGATTTGGGACCCCTGGAAAAACGAGAGTAAGCCCAACACCTTAACCGGCCGCTACGGGTTTGGCTCCAAAAAGCCGGAAGATATTATTTTGGACGCCATCTGGCACGGTCAAGGGGAGTTCGCTCCCAAGAAATCAACGACAACGACCAAACCAACCAAGCCGCGCGTGGGTAAACCCGCCCCCAAACAACCAGAAACGCCTACTGAAGGCAGTTCGCTGGCTGTCCAACCAACGGTCAACAATCTCACCTTCCGCCGCCAACCTCAAATCCGCAGCGGCAACATCATCAAGCGATTACCAGGTAGACCAATTTTGACGGCGCTGGAGGCGGACAAAACCGTGCAGGAGAAAATCGGTCAGTCCAACCAATGGCTGCATGTGGAGGATTCGACAGGGCAAAAGGGGTACATTGCCGCCTGGTATGCCAAATTGGCTGTCAGGCAGCCGGAACAACTTGAAAGAAGATCGCCAAAACCTGCGGGGGAAACGGCCGTACAACTCAAAACCACCGTTGACAGCCTATCATTCCGCACCGAACCGCACATCGCCCCAAGCACGTTAATCCGTTACCTACCCAAAGCAACGAATTTGGACCTGGTAAACAGTGGCGATGCGGCCAAAGTCGGCCAACAAGGGCAGTGGGTTCATGTCAGAGCGAGCGACGGCCGTAAAGGGTACGTTGCCGCCTGGTTAGTCAAATCCTAATTAGGGTTACGGCGCAGGCGTAACGGCAAACCCTTTAGGAACTTCCTGCTCAAAAGGCGGCGGGACTGGCGGCGTTTCATCGTAAAATTCAACATTTTCAAAGCCCAACCCTTGCAAGAAATCTTGCATAAATTGCCGGGCGTTTTCGTCAGCGATTTCCAAGATATCACTGCCTTGCGCTTCTTCGCGCAGTTTTTCTTCTGCTGCCTGGCGCACTTCCGTTTCCATCGCCGGATCGCCTTTGGTTAGCAACCCGGTGTCCCGGTCGGCAACAAAAGAGCGTTCGGTATTCAAGGCGGGGATATCGTCAAAGTATTGGGCCGGCGGCAGATGAATCCACACGGTGTCGGGATCGACAACCTGCAAATCTTCGGCCGTCATCTCGGCAAAATCTACCCCTGCATAAACTGTGCCGTAAGCGACAAAAACCATCGTCTCGCCCAGCGCGCCCCACAATACATCTTGCTTACGTTCGGCGGTGATCACTTCCTCTAATTCAATCGAGGCCGTTTCTAATCGGGTTAGATTGTTTATCTCTCGCACGATGGTGGTATTATCCGGCAAAATGACAGGCGTAGCCGGCAAAATTAAATCGCGCACCAAATTGCCAATTGGCTCCACTACGGCCTCATCAGCCTTATTAAAGGTGGTGATGACCGCATAGGCAGCAACAGAAGCAACAATGAAAAAGATAATCAACAAAACGTAGACAACATTACGTAACATATGCACTCCTCATAACAGGCAGGCCGTTCAAGCAAAACTATATCCTGCTTCTCTATACGTGTCATTATAAAGAAAACTCTCAAATCCGGTTAGTTACGGAGAATTCAGGAACGATGCATGCGGCGTGATGAATGGACGCCGCTTACTTGTCACGCGCAAACTCGCTTACTCGCCAACTTGCAAACTCCCCCCATTCAAGGACAATTACGGTATGGTTGTCGCCGCCTGTGTCGTTAAATTGCACCTGAACGGGGTGCGCTCATTGAAGGAAAAGCGCCGGATTGTCAAATCCCTTTGCGCCCGCCTGCCGCAGAAGTTTAATTTGGCGGCGGCGGAAATTGAACATCAGGATGTATGGCAAACGGCCGTTCTCGGACTCGTCACCGTCGGCAATGAATCAGCCCACCTGCACAGCATGTTAGAAAAAGCCGTCGCCTGGATCGAGCAAACCCGGCCCGACTTACCCATTGACGATTATTCAATTGAGTTTCGTTGAATTTGGAGATTAGAGGCTAAAATCACCTTTACAACAATCTCCAGTCTCCAATCTCTAGTCTCCGACATTTCGGAACTTTTACTGGAATAAAAACGTACTAAAAACATGAGACGATTCTCCACCCTTATCAAAACAGTATTATTGATTTTTTTCCTTGCCGCTCTCCCGTCTCCCCTCCACGCTCAAGATGACAACGGCGTTACGATGACCGTCGAGGCCGGATTTGACGGTTTTTATAAACCCGGATTCGGCGTACCGGTGCATGTGAATGTGGCCAACAGCGGCACGGCCGTTACCGGCCAACTCCACATCGAAATCGGTTCAACAGGCAATCGCAACGTCTACACCAGCCCCATCGACCTGCCCACCCAATCCGAAAAGCGCGTCACGCTTTACGTGCATATCACCAGCTTTGTCAACAATGTTACCGTTGAACTGCACAACGAGCAGGGACAAGTCGTAGAAGCCGCCCAGACTGGCCCCCTCAGCCAATTGGCCGATGAAGATTTACTATACGGCGTCGTCAGCCCCGAACCGGGCGAACTGGAATTTTTGGAAAATGTGACCGGCGAGCGCAGCAACGCAGCCGTCGCCTTCCTCGATTTGGCTGATTTACCGGCCGCGCCCGCCGCTTGGAACGGGCTGGATGTATTGGTCTTGAACGATGTGGACACTGGACAGCTCACAGCGTCCCAATTGGACGCGCTCACGAGTTGGATTCAAACGGGCGGCCAGTTGGTGATGACAGGCGGGCCGGGATGGCAGAAAACGGCCGT
>JANTGY010000287.1 GCA_024762695.1 Anaerolineae bacterium | reverse complement strand
GCGAATGGATGATTGCTCGCGTTTATACCGTTTTGGGCAACGCGCCCGCTGCCTTGCGCCACGCCGCCCGCTGTCTGGAACTGACGCAGGAACATGCGGATTTGATGGCCGATTTTGATGTCGCGTTTGCTTATGAAGGCGTGGCGCGGGCCAATGCCGTCGCCGGCAATCGGGATGAGGCGCTGCATTATGCCCAATTGGCTGAAAAAGCGGGACAGGCCATCGTGGATGAGGAAGACCGCCAGATTTTTCTGGATGATTTTTATGGCGGGGAGTGGAATGGGGTGAAATAAGGCGAATTTCTTGTTTGTTTGAATTGGAGGGAGCTAATTTCGCCAGGCGGCGCACGTTTTGTCAACGGCCGTTACATTCGTCAGATTACGTTGGTTAGAGCCATCCGCATTACTCACAAAAATATCATGTACCCCTGGGCCGACCGCCTTGCGGTAGAGGATGAGACTCCCGTCTGGCGAGAAAATTGGGTCGGCTGCAGTGGGGATGATGACGCCATAATTGCTATTAGTAAAGGCGCGATAGACTGTGTTGTCAATCATGAACAGGAAAGAATCGCTTTGCGGCGACCAGCGAATACCGGCGGCGAGATTGAAGACGCCCTGATAAATGAAGCGTAAATCTTCTGTGCCTGTGGGACGCACGACAATGCTGTATTCGCCGTTTATGTGGTTGGTGATGACCTCGTATTGATTGTTGGGCGAAGAGCAGACGCCGGTTCCCGTGGCGCCGACGCCGCAATAATTACCAAAATACAGGTTGTAGTTTTGACCGGATACAGTTGTGGCTGGGCTACTGCAGCTATCGCTGGAAACGGTCCCCAACTCTTGGGGGGCGCCCCAATCAGGGTCGGTTGTCATTAGGGCGCTGCCCGATGTGTAGAGGATGCGGCCTGCATTGCCGGGATTGGGGACTGGTGTTGCCGCGGCCGTGGCTGCTGGGGTAGTCGCGGGGGTGGTGGGAATGCTGCCAGCGGCGGCGGTCGTCGCTGTTAAATCATCCAGATAGATAGCGCCTTGCCCCGCATAACTGTTCGTATAATCATCCAAAACAAAACCGCGAAAAGTGATGGGATAATCTACTTTGTTGTTGCTGGGGCCGCTGATGTGGCCCCAGGGCCATTCTTGTCCAGTGGCAATGTAGCCGGTCATTTGCCGCCAGCCCGTGTGGGTGATGCGGCCAAAGGGAACCTGCCAGGTCTCGCCATCATCATCTAAAATCCAGGCGTTGAGATAATGGCCGACGCCATCGCCGTATACCCATGTTTGTAGGGCGTTAGGGGTTCCGCTAATGCTGTTAAGTTGGAGGAATACGACGTAATCGTTGCCACTGCCGCCAAAATCGTAACTGAGTTTGCCTGATTGATTGCCGCTGTGTACCTGGACGGCCGATTGGGTGAAGGTTCCGTTATCCTCATCGCCGCGCACCCAAATGCCGAAGGTTTCAAATTGCAAGGGGATGCCGCCTCCGGTGTGTGCGGTTCCGGCGCCGTTAACGGCCGTTGCCGTAGGCGTGTTGGTGGGAACGGCCGTAGCCGTAGCCGATTTTGTTGGATTGGCGGTGCGCGATGGGACGTTGGTTGGCGTTACCGTTTCTTCGATTTCTGCGGCGGTTTGGGCGGTAGCGGTTTGGGCCACAGCGACCTGAATGGTGGCGACCGTGTCGGGCGTGTCGCTGGGGAGAGGTGTGTTGGTAGGAACGGCCGTTGCCGGAACCGGCGTTGAACTGGGCGCCTCCGTCGCTGCCACAGCGACCTCCGTCGCCCGTCCTAACCCCGGCAAAAGCCCCAAATCAGGCAAGAAAACGGCCGCTGCGCCGACCGCCATTAGCAAAATGAGAAGAACGGCCACAACCCAGAGCCAGCGCCGTTTCTTGATTGGAGCGGCGGTTGCTGCCACAGCGTTTGGCACAGGGAGGGCATCAGTTTGCAGGGCAGGCCGCGCTGTGACGACGGTGGGCGGCACGGGGGTGGGTACTGGCTTAACAATGGGCGCTGTAGCAGCGGGCGCGGAGAAATCAATTCGACGCAATGCCTCCGCCATCTCCCTGGCATCTTGGAAACGGTTTTCTGGCTCTTTGGATAACGCCCGCAAAATCACAGTTTGTAATGATTGAGGCACATCGGGATTAAACGTTGCCGGCAGCGGAACTTGCCCATTGACATGCTTTAAGACGACTGCAACGGGTGTGTCGGCATCAAATGGCAGCTTTCCAGTCGCCATTTGGAATAGCAAAATGCCCAGCGAATAAATATCAGACCGTTTATCGCCCGGTTGGCCCATTGCCTGTTCGGGCGACATGTAGGATGGCGTACCGATGAGCGCGCCGGTAGCCGTGTATTGCATCGTATTGCCGCCCACCATTTTGACAATGCCAAAATCGGCGAGGTACGGTTCACCATCGTTGTTGAGCATGATATTGGCCGGTTTGATGTCTCGATGCACCATACCGCGCTGATGGGCGTAATCCAGCGCGTCGGCGATTTGGGCAATGATTGTGACGGCTCTTTCCAACGGCATACGCTGATCGGCGGCAGCCAACTGCTCCAATCGCTCTTTCAGCGACCCGCCGCCGATGTAATCCATGACGATGTAATAACTGGTGGGGCCGAAAGAATCGAAATCATGCACGCGCACGATGTGGGGATGGTTAAGGGTAGCCATCGCTTTGGCTTCGCGCTTAAAGCGGTCGAGAAAATTCTCCTCATCAACCAGGTAGGCGTGCATCACTTTGACGGCCACATCTCGATCGAGGTTCTCCTGATACGCTTGATAAACCTCGGCCATGCCGCCGCGCCCAATTTTTTCTTTGATGATGTACTTGCCTAGTTTTTGGCCAATGAGTGATTCAGTCATGGTTGTTAGCTACAATTTTTATTCCCCAATTTTTACCTTAAATACCCGGTAAGTATACTGGATTTGGGGCGTCTAGGGAATGGTAGAATGGTCTGCTTTGGCGGCGGCTTTAAGCTGCCCGCAGCCGGCGGCAATGTCTATGCCGCGTCGCTGGCGGATGGTGCTGGGCAGGTCGTATTGACTTAAAATGGACTGGAACTGCTGCGCGGCCTGGCTGCGTGTGGGACGGCCGTCATAACCAATTGTGGGATTGAGGGGTATCAGATTGACATGAGCGTCCATCCCTTGCAAAAGGCTTCCCAGCGCATGAGCCTGTTCCGGCGTGTCATTCTCCCCTTCGATGAGCGTCCACTCGAAAAAGATGCGCCGTTTGCGTTTGGTTGTGTAAGTGCGGCAGGCGTCCATCAGCTCGGCCAGCGGCCAGCGGCGGGCAGGTGGGATTAAGCTTTGACGTTCGGCATCGGTGGCGCCGTGGAGGCTGACGGCCAGCCGGATGGCCTGCCCTTCATCGGCCAATCGGCGAATACCAGGCACAATGCCGACGGTGCTAAGGGTGATATGTTTGGGGGCCATGGACAGCCCTTTGTGGTCGGTGAGGATGGAAACGGCCGTCATCACATTGTCATAGTTGTGCAGCGGCTCGCCCATTCCCATGAAGACGATGTTGCGAACAGCCTTTCCATCGGTTTCGCCGGTGGATTGTAAGATGGCGTTGACATGCAAAACCTGCGCTACAATTTCGCCCGGCGACAGGTGGCGGGTGAAGCCCATTTGTCCGGTGGCGCAAAAGACGCAGCCCATCGCGCAGCCGACTTGTGTGCTGACGCAGGCGGTAGCGCGCGACCTTCCTTGTCGCCCCTCAAAGCGCATAAGCACGGTTTCGATGGTTTGGTTGTCGGCCAGCCGTAACAGAAATTTGCGGGTGTAGCCGTCGCTGCTGGTTGTGTCGAGTTGGGTGGACGGCCGTTCAATTATCGTATGCGCTTGTAATTTAGCCGCTAAATCGGGTCGTAAATCGCCCATTTCGCTGAGCGAGAGGGCCTGCTGGTGGTAAAGGTTGCGCCAGATTTTGTCGGCATGGTAGGCGCTGTAACCCCATTCGGCCAGCATGTTGATGAGTTGGGGGCGGCTTAAATCGTACAAATTAACAAACATGATGGAATTGTAGCGGGTTGGGGCGCGATTGGAAAATTGGCGCGGGCAGGTTTATACTCGTAGCATGGATGATTTGTTGTTGGCATTTGATTTTGGCGGTACGAAATTAACGGCTGCTCTCACCACTATTTCCCATATTGCCACGGGCCAACGAAATTGGTTGGGTGTGCGCCGTGTTTTTTCCCCGGAAGATGGCGGCGCTAAGTACGACATTGAGACGATGATTCGATTGGGGCGAGAATTATCAGGGGGACGGCAGGTTACGGCCGTTGGCGTTAGTTTTGGCGGCCCGGTGGATTTTGTACTGGGAACGGTGCGTTTGTCGCATCATGTGCCCGGTTGGGAAAACACGCCGCTGCGTGCGCTGTTGGCGGCGGAATTCGACGCCCCAGTTTGTGTAGACAACGATGCCAATGTAGCGGCGCTGGGCGAGCATCGGTTTGGCGCCGGGCAATGCTGCGATAGTCTGATGTATATCACAGTGAGTACGGGCGTGGGGGGCGGTTGGGCGCTGAACGGCCGTTCGTGGCGGGGGCACGAAGGCATGGCTGGCGAAATCGGCCACACCGTTGTTGATCCAGCGGGGCCGCTTTGTTTGTGTGGCAAGCGCGGTTGTGTGGAACGGCTGGCATCAGGCCCATACATGGCGCAAGATTGGGCTAGAGGAGTTAGGAAAACAGCCACGGGAAAGATGGTGGCGGAGATGGCGGCGCAGGGCGATGAAGATGCGCGGCGGATATTACGGCGCGGGGCGCGAGCGTTGGGCGTGGGGATTGGCAATGCAGCCAATCTTATCAATCCGCAGTTGTTTGTGTTGGGAGGCGGCGTGACCAAATCGGGCGATTTATGGTGGGACGCCGTGCGCCAAGCGGCGCACGAAACGGCGCTGCCAGAAGTTCATTTTGAGATTGTGCCCGCCCGACTAGGCGATGATGCGCCGCTGTGGGGCGCAGTCGCATTGCTTATGGCCGAAGGGTTGATTGGTTGAGATGCTAAAAGTAAACGTTCGGCTATCGGCATTTCCGCTTGTCAATCATGCGTTTATTTTTGAAGAACTACTTGAGGGTAGTTAGGTAAACCACAACAAGTATTTTGATAAAAAATACGCTAATTCGTTGTGGTTTACTCAGGTAAAACGGGAAAATCATTGTTCTCCTAATTCAAATGACTTTCCCGTTTTCACCTAGGTAAACCACAACAAGTATTTTGATAAAAAAAACGCTAATTCGTTGTGGTTTACTCAGGGAAAACGGGAAAACCATTGTTTTCCTAATTCAAATGACTTTCCCGTTTTCACCTAAAACAAGCTGACAGTTGTCTTGTTTTACCCGCATTA
>JANTGY010000286.1 GCA_024762695.1 Anaerolineae bacterium | reverse complement strand
AGCGGCGGATAAACTGGCAGCCGCAAGCGGTACACATCAGCCTGACGTTGCGGCTTTTAACATTTTCCCGCACCATCCGCACGCCCATGCCGGGCGGGGGATTTGTACCAGGCGTTCTTTTTGCTCTGGGTCGGCCAGCAAGCTGTGGATATCCTGGCGAGCATCCAGCAGGCGCTCAATGAGGTCATCCATTCCCTCGGAACCGGTCTGGGTGAAATTGAGCCACCAGCGCTGGTTGTGATGCCATAATTGCTGGGCGATGTAGTAGACGGTTTGGGCGCGTAAGGGTGGGTAGTAGGTGCTGGACGCGATGGGCTGGAATAGTAATTGGCAGGCATGTCGCGTGGCTTCTATTTGCGAGAGGGGCGGGGAGGCATCCCGTTGCAGTTGGGCGATATACGTCTGGACGGCCGTTACTGTTTGGATGATGGTGTCAGCCCGCTGACGTAGAGGGGCGATGAGTTTGCGCTCCTGCTCCGACTCGAATTGCACGAGCCGTCCTCGTTTGTTGGTCGTCACGCCGCGTATGTTTTTGCCAATGCTGGCGACGCGGCAAACGTTGCCGACAGGTGGTTTGCGTTTTAGCGCCATATGAATAATCTCCTTTCTCAAGTTAGGGTGGATAGAAAACCCGTATTCTACGGTTATGATGGACAAATTCGAATCCATCATCGGGGAAAGGAGAGTTTTGGCGCTGTTTTCGGAGTTAAATGGGCTGTTCTTTTCTCATGTTATGTTGGACCTGACATCAGGGCGAGACGACCGGGAGACAAGGCTTTTTGCTTGGCGAAAATCAACCCCGGTCATCCCGCCCCTACCGTTTTTGACTAGCGGGGCGCCATCCGAATGGCGCCGTCTAAACGGATGACTTCGCCATTGAGCATAGTGTTTTCAATAATATGCTGCGCCATCGCAGCGTATTCGTCGGGATCGCCCAGGCGCGAGGGAAAGGGCACTTGCTGGCCCAACGATATGCGGGCTTTTTCTGGTAGGCCAGCCAGCATTGGGGTGTCGAAAATGCCAGGGGCGATGGTGACAACGCGAATGCCAAAGCGGGCCAGTTCGCGGGCGGCGGGCAAGGTCAAAGCGACAATGCCCCCTTTGGAAGCGGCGTAGGCGGTCTGTCCAATCTGTCCATCATAGGCGGCGACGGAGGCGGTGTTAATGATGACGCCGCGTTCGCCTTTGTCATTAGGTTCGGCCTGGGACATCGCTTCGGCAGCCAAACGAACCACATTGAATGAGCCAACCAGGTTAACCTGGATAACTTTATTGAACGCTTCCAAACTGTGCAGGCCGCGTTTGCTTAACATGGTGGCGGCAATGGCGATACCGGCAGAGTTGATGGCTCCGTGCAGGCCATTGTAAGTGGAGAGGGCGACGTTTACGGCCGTACGCACACTTTCTTCATCCGTCACATCTGTCTTTACAAACTGGGCCTGATCGCCCAATTCAGCCGCCAGAGCCGCCCCGTTTTCCTCATTCACATCGGCGATAACGACGTTGGCGCCGCCTTTAACCAGCCGCCGCGCGCAGGCCGCTCCCAATCCCGAACTACCTCCGGTCACTAAAAACGTGCGATCTTTAATCAACATGGTGGACTCCTTTTTCTGATTGATGAATTTTTATTGTCGTGGCAGGCTCTTGATGCCAAGTATCCAAATTGTAGAAGGGGGCGCAATTTTGAGCAATAGTAGTCGCTTCTGCGTGACTGTTTCAGCCCTGCGGTGTCTATTTTTTTAGCTAAAAGTCTGGCAAATTCGACAATTAATGTCGAAAAGGAACCGATTGATCCGATTTTACAATCAGTCCGCCCAAAACATAGAATTTTTTAAGGAAATCGCGTACACTAGAATGAAATGGAACAATGACATTCCATTGTCGGCCTAAAACAGCGTCAACCTCATGAAAACAGCACATACATCGGACGGCAGCTTAATATCCGCATCGGCTGAAGCGCCCAAGGAAGCCATTTGCCCGCTTTGTGGAGGAACGGTTGTTTTACGCACCCGCCGCCTGATGAGCAGTGAAAAGACAACCTATTTTTGGCGTCATCGCGGCAACAAAAACCGAGATTGCAGCCGCCGCAAACGGCCTGTCTGAAGGATAAACGCATGTGTGGACGTTTTGCTTTACTGGCTCCCGGCGAATCGCTCGCCGAACAATTTCTTCTTGATGCGATCCTCGCCTTGACGCCGCGCTACAATATCGCGCCGACGCAGCCCGTGACGGCCGTTCGCCTCAATCCCCATTCAAATAATCGCGAGTGGGCTGTGTTCCGCTGGGGTCTCATCCCTTCTTGGGCCAAAGATATGAAGTTTAGCGCCCGCATGATTAACGCCCGCGCCGAAACAGTCGCCGAAAAACCAGCCTTCCGCGCCGCCTTCAAACGTCGCCGCTGCCTGATTCCAGCCGATGGCTTTTATGAATGGCAGAAATGGAACGGCCGTAAACAACCCATGTACATTCACGCCCGCGACGGCCGTCCGTTGGCTCTGGCCGGGCTGTGGGAACATTGGCAGTCTCCCGACGGCAGCGAGATTGAATCGTGTACCATTTTGACAACGGAACCGAATGAACTGATGGCCCCCATTCACAACCGGATGCCGGTGATTATTGAACCGGAAGATTATTCGATGTGGCTTGACCCCCGCCCCCGCCCCGAAGACGCGCGGCATCTATTACGGCCGTATCCCGCCGTCAAAATGACCGCCTACCCCGTCAGCGCCCACGTCAACAGCCCGCGTAACGACGACCCAACATGTATGGAGGCCATATGGAGTAAGGAGTAGGAAATAAGGGCGACACAGACACATTTCCCTAACTTCACACTTCATATTTCATATTCCCATGCTTACCCCTGCCCTCTTCCTCGACCGCGACGGCGTTATCATGGAAAATCGCGCCAACTACGTCCGCTCCTGGGAAGATGTAGAACTTTATCCACAAGCGATCGCCGCCTTAGCCCGCATCCGTTCGGCGCCTTACAAAATCATCCTGGTCACCAACCAGTCAGTTGTGGGACGGGGCATCATTACGCTGGCAGAAGCGCAGGCGATTAATGATCGAATTATGGTGGAAGTGATGGAGGGAAACGGCCGTATAGACGCCGCTTACATCTGCCCCCACGCCCCCAGCGACAATTGCAACTGCCGCAAACCCCGGCCCGGCCTGCTGCTGCAAGCCGCCGCCGACCACGCCATAGACCTCAGCCGCTCCATCATGATTGGCGATGCCCTTACCGACATTGCCGCCGGACAAGCAGCCGGCGTTGCCCAGACCATCCTCCTGCTAACCGGGCGCGGCCGCAACCAGGCCCAGCTTTCCCAAACCCAACATCTCGCGCCCTACCAAATCTACGCTACATTGTCTGCCGCCCTCTCCAACCTGGTTTGACTCAAAAAACCGAGTTTCTGCTAGAAACTCGGTTTTTCAAGCGCATGCTCCCAAGACCAATTTAAAAGACGTTACACCGTGCGTCGTCGCCCCAACCGCTGCCTCAACCAAGCCAGCGCGTTTTTCTCGCGGCGATATGAAGGCGCTTCGCCTCCTTCAGAATAATATGAATCCTCATAATAGTACATGCCATACATGCCCGCCCTTGGATCCAAACCATTTAAAACACAACCAATCAACGCCGCGTTAACCTTACGGAAACGATCCGCCGCTTGTCGCGTCAACTCTTTTCGACTTCGCCCCGCACGCGCCACGAGCAGCGTGCCATGCGCCTGCGCGCCCAACACAACCGCATCCGTCACTGCCAAAGTGGGCGGGCTGTCCAAAATCGTAAAATCATATCGCGCCGTCAACACATTTAACAATTGGCGCATCTTGTTAGAGCCAAGCAATTCAGATGGGTTCGGCGGCAGTGGTCCGCAAGTCAGCACCTCCAACCCATCAATCTGCGTCTCTTGAATCGTATCCTCTACAAATCGACTAACGGCCGCATCCTCTTCTTCGCCCTGATACTCCAACAATAAATTCGTTAAGCCCCGTTTATTAGGCACACTAAAAATAGAATGCAAGCCCGGTCGGCGCAAATCGGTATCCACCAGCAAAACCCGCTGTCCAGCTTGTGCCAGCACAACTGCCAAATTAGACGACACCGTGCTTTTACCCTCCCCCGGCGTAGCGCTCGTCACCAGCAAAACCCGATTCACCTCATCAATGGCCGAAAACTGAATCGCCGTCCGCAGCACTCGGAACGCCTCTGAAGTAGGTGAGCGCGGCCGGGAGATAGTGATCAGTTTTTCATTTTCCGGCAGCTTAACTTCGGCAATGCTCGTCAAAGTAGGCAGCTTGGTCAATCGCGTTAGTGTTTCCGGCGTTCTGATCGTGTCGTCCAAATACTCCAACACATAAGCTGCCGAAGCAGATAAAACCAGGCCAATGCCTGCAGCCGTGACAATCGTAATCGTATTATTGGGTTGTACTGGGTCGCGCGGCAAAGAGGCCGGCTCAATCACACGCAGCGTATTTGTCGCTCCTTGCTGCGTGCTAGAGCGTAAGTTCGCATAATCTGTAGACAAAGTGCGTAACGCGCTTTCCATCTGATCAATCTCAGCCTGAATTTCAGCAATCTCCCGTGCGCCTACTGCCAAACCTAGCTCTTCTTGTTTAATGGCAATCTGGTTTTGCGTTTCCGTAATTTGGGTCGCATAGCTCTTGAGCAGTTCATTGGCAAAGGTCTGATCCTCATCATCTTGACCGGTAGGGCTACGTAAAACAAGCTGACGCGCCAACTCATCGGCCACAGCTTGCGCGCGGATTGGATCGGTATCGGTCACAATGATATCAATGAGGTTCGTATCGTTTAACTGTCGAACCAAAATCTCCTGCGTCAAATAGGGCAGCCCCAATGCCTCGGCGGCGGCATTTCTCACTGAAGTCCGCTCAGCAATATCCACATAAGTGGCCGCCAACTGGCGCGTCATCGAAAAATCGGCCGACGAGGGATTGGGATCGTCAATTGCGCTGCCGATCATCAATGTGGTCGTAGACCGGTACGCCAGCGTTTGTTGGCGTGTTGCCAAATAACTGGAACCGCCAGCCACCAACGTAGAAACAACAATCAACCACCACCATTTGCGTAAAGGAGCAATATATTCGCGTAATTCTAATTCCATACATTAACCTATCAAGCGTACATTGTTAGGTAAACCACAAAAAGTATTTTGATAAAAAATGCGCTAATTCTTTGTGGTTTACTCAGGGAAAACGGGAGAACCATTGTTTTCCTCATTCAAATGACTTTCCCGTTTTCGCCTAAATGGTTAGTCTGACGGCCAGGAACGGCCGATATTGCGGGTCATTTTTTCGCGGTAGGCGGCGTCCAGGTCGATACCGGCATAGTTGGCTAGTTTGAGCGTGTAGGCGAGCAGGTCGG
>JANTGY010000285.1 GCA_024762695.1 Anaerolineae bacterium | reverse complement strand
TATCACGCATTTTTGAGCGTTTTTACCAGGCCGACAAGGCGCGGGCCAGCAGCCGGAAAGGGGCCGGCCTGGGCCTGGCGATTGTGCAAGAACTGGTAGCGGCGCATAACGGCCGTGTTCTGGCCCGCAGCAAAGTCGGCGAAGGCAGTGTCTTCATCGTTCGCCTGCCCACCACCGATGCGCCCGAAGCCTCCACCATCCTGCAACGCAACCCATAAGCGTAAACAATTAAAACTATTCAGGTCATTCCCCCACCTTCGTGAGGGCAGGCTCTGCGAAGGCAGGATTCCACACATGGATACCCGCCTTCGCGGGTATGACAGTCGAGAGACACCTGTACAGATACAAACAATTTATCAAACAACATTGAGAAAGATTTCTCAATCACCCATAGGCCAGTATAATTATGCGCCAATACGTATTTTCTGATCTGGTCGGTTGCTTTCAGGTCGTCTGCAAACAACGTTCAGATCGCGACAAAAGGAGTTTCTTATGAAAAAAAGCGTCGTGTTTTTTGAAGCCGAAGGCGGTTCGGACAAAGGCCCGGACGGTCACCGCCGCGACACCATGCCGATGGTCAACGCCGTCAAAGCGCAAGGGTGGAATGCCGAAGTCATTTTTTATTCCGATGATGAGAAGGACGCTATTTTTGAGCGCGTCGTCAACGAATTTGACGCTTATGTGAGCCGGATAAATCCTGGCAATATCCCCGGCGGGGAAACGACCTATTTTGACATGCTGCGTAAATTGAGCGACGCCGGGGTGATGGGTATGCCCCATCCCGATGTGATGATTGGCTATGGCGCCAAAGACGCGCTCACCAAGCTCACCGACACCGACTTGGTGCCCGAAGATACCTATGCCTATTACACGGTTGAAGCCCTCAAGGAAAAATTCCCGGTCAGCTTGTCCAATGGCGAGCGGGTGTTGAAGCAAAATCGCGGCTCAACGGGCGAAGGTATTTGGCGTGTTGTAGTGGATGATGAGCGCGAATTCGCGCCGGGTCAAGCGCTGCCGTTGGACACGCAAATTAAATGCACGGAAGCGGTGGATAATCACGTAGAGATGCGTCAGTTGGGCGAGTTTATGGATTTCTGCACCCAATATATCGTGGGCGAGAATGGTATGTTGGTGGATATGCCCTTTATGCCGCGCATCAAAGAAGGCGAAATCCGCATTTTGTTGGTAGGAAACACGCCGATTTTTGTAGTGCATAAGAAACCGGCCGAGGCGGCCGACGCTTTTTCGGCGACGCTTTTCTCCGGCGCCAAATATCGTTACGACAAACCAGAAGAGTGGGACGGCCTGGTGAATATGTTCTTGACCAGCCTGCCGGCCATCACTGACCGATTGGGCGGTTATGATTTGCCGCTGATTTGGACGGCCGATTTCATGCTGGACGATGCCGAAGACGGCGGCGACAAGTATGTGCTGGGCGAGATGAACTGTTCCTGTGTGGGCTTCACCAGTCATCTGGAGCATGGTATTCAGGAAGTTGTGGCTGATAAAATTATTGGGATGGTTACGGCCGTAAACGAGTAAGCTATCCCCCTTTCAACAGGCGAGGTTATAAAACCTCGCCTTCCCCCCTTACTTAAGAGCTATTTTCTCTCCCCGCCAGATAGATACAATGGTCGCCCGACGTGAAGCATTTCCCAACACACTCAACAGGTACTTACCTGATCGCTGCCACCCAACATTGATCGCGTATAAAAAGACGTTCGCAAATTGAGTAACGTAAGCGCATTAAGGATGCGCTTGTTAAATTGATGAATACGAAATGTTTAGTCTATTGGACTGACGAGGTATTGAGGAGCCGCGTCAACCATCCTGGTGAAATATGACAAAATTAAACGGGCATTCAAACGGACATTCAAATGGACATTCAAACGGGCATTCAAACGGACATTCAAATGGACATTCAAATGGACATTCAAATGGGCATTCAAAAAGCAGGATGGATGAAGTTCTTGCTCTAGCCAAAAAACTCACCAACCCTTCGTTGATGGGGAACATCTCAAAAATCACCCTGCCAGAAATCCTAAATGACTTTATCGAAACCTATCAGAATATAGGCGGCGAGCGCGACACTTTCCTATGGAAATGGGTCTATGAGAACTTACATTACTATACCCTCTCATCAGTAACCGAAAGCGAACGACAAAACATTATCACGTTAAAAACGCTGCTAACGATATTTGTGGCCATTTTCGACGATATGGCCGACGTTGACAAAGATGTACAAACCATCTATGAATTACAAAAAGTGCCGCATCATGTCGAACAAGTGGACATGGACAGAATTTCAGAAAAAAATCGTCGTTTGTTTGCGTTGTCGTTAGACATCTGGCGTTATTTCATTGGGGCAATCCGCGAATATCCCAATTTCTTTTACTTTGAAGATATGCTTTTCTTTGACGTTAAACAGATGATTAATTCATTCCTCTATTTTTGCATCGTCAATGAGAACCCTTCCCTCATGAGCTACAGCGAATCGGCTAACTACGGGTATCACAACATGATGATGGTGATCTACTGCGATATTGATTTGATGGCCTCGGAGGGGATTAAGAATGAAGAAGTGCCGCTGCTCCGAGAGATTTTTTGGCGCGGGCAAAAAATGGGACGGATTGGCAATTGGTTAACAACCTGGAAACGGGAAATCAAGGACGATGACTTTAGCTCAGGGATTTTTGCTTACCAGATTGTCACACATGAATTATCCCCGCCGTCAACGTTCCAACAAAAAAATGAATTTGAACAATCCATAAACAATTCCCAAACAGAAGAATATTTTTTCGCCGAATGGCAGCGATATTTCGATGAGATTAAAACGTTGGGACAATCCGTTCAATCCATTGATGTTGACGCCTATTTGTTGGCGCTTGAAAATCTGTTGAAAAACCATATCCTCAGTTCTGGCTTAAAGTAGCCCTCCTCTCGCAGCATCCTTCCTCATACCGACACGACAACCTGGCAAAACGGCCGTTTTTTGCATCTTGACATCCCCCACCGGCTATTGTATAGTATCGCCAATTGGAACCGGTTCCATCTTGGTGAGTTTAACCGGTAATTGCTGATAACGTCTGTATTCCCCCCTCTCTTCAAAATACAGCGTTACAGCGCAAGAAGAAGCGCGGAAGAGGATGAGCAAGACGACAATTCGTGATGTGGCTAAACGTGCCGGCGTTGGCGTCGGCACCGTATCCAGAGTGCTTAACAACAGCCCCGCTGTCAGCGAAACCACGCGCGGAAAAGTGCAATCCGCTATCGAAGCTCTGAATTTTTCCCCTAGTCTGGCCGCCCGCCGCCTTTCCCGCGGTAAAACAATGGCAATCGGCGTCATCGTCCCATTCTTCACCAACCCCTCCGTTGTCCGCCGCCTGCAAGGCATCGTTTCTGTTCTTTCAGTAAGCAAATACGACCTGGTTCTTTTTGATATTGAAAAGGTCAATCAACGCGACTCATTTTTACGCACTATTCCGCAGCGAAAAATGGCTGATGGGCTTCTGCTGGTTTCATTGACGCCCACCGACGCTGACGTGGAACAGTTTTCCCTGGCTAACGTACCCACTGTGCTGGTAGATGCGTATCATCCAGCGCTCAACCATGTGCGGGTAGATAACATCGCTGGCGGCTACCAGGCGACCAAATATTTGATTGAGTTGGGACATCATAAAATCGGTTACATCAGCGACTATCTGGACGATCCGTTTAATTCGCCAGTGCGGGATCGGTTTACCGGCTATAAACAAGCTTTGGCCGAAGCGGGGATTGAATTTCGGGCAGAGTATCATTGTGAGGATAGACACGGCCGTTTCCAAGCCCAGCAAATGACCCACAACCTACTCACCCTACCCGATCCCCCCACCGCTATCTTCGCCTACAGCGACACCCAGGCCATCGGCGTCATCGAAGCGGCGCAAGAACTTGGTTTATCCGTGCCCGACGACCTGTCAGTGATTGGTTTCGACAACATCGAAGCCGCCGAATATCTACATATCACCACCATCCGTCAGGCCTTATTTGAATCCGGCGTCCAGGGAGCGGAACTGCTGTTATCGCTCATGCAAACGCCCACATCGGAACCGCAAGAAATTCTTTTGCCAACCGAATTAATCGCGCGTCATACAACAACACAGTACATAAATGGAACTTTCTGAAGGAGGTGAGGCAAAAACAACGAAAATAAAACACAGCAAGATCATAAACCTATAAAACTATTTTTTGGAGGATAAGAACCTAATGTTAAATAAAAACTCTTGGCGTTTGCTCAGCTTGTTACTCGTCCTGGCGCTGGTTTTAGTCGCCTGTGGCGGCGATAAGCCAGCCGAAACGCCCGTTGAAGAACCAGCCGCGGAAGAACCAGCCGTTGAAGAACCAGCCGCGGAAGAACCGGCTGCCGAAGAACCGGCGGCCGAAATGGCCGAAGTAGACTTTGCCGTTATGCCTGGCGGATTCCTGGAACGCGCCCTCAAAGGCGAGTTTGCCGGAACCACCGTCACCGTAGATGGCGCCTTTGAAGGCAACGACCCCGACGGCGTCAAAATGGACCGTTCCGTCGCCGCTTTTGAAGAAGCGACCGGCATTGACGTCAACTATATCGGCAACAAAGAATTTGAAGCCACCATCTCCGTCCGCGTAGAAGCGGGCGACGCCCCCGACATTGTGGACTTCCCGCAGCCGGGTAAAGCTGCCGGTTTTGTCGCCGACGGCAAAGTGGTGGATGTGACCTCCTGGATGAGCGAGGAGTGGTTGAGCCAACAGTACAACCAAAGCTGGCGCGATATGGCCACCATCAACGGCGTCGAAGCCGGTGTCTTCCATCGCTTCAACGGCAAAAGCCTTGTCTGGTATCCCAAAGATGATTGGGAAGCGGCCGGCTACGAGATTCCCACCACCTGGGATGAGTTGATGGCTTTGAACGACACCATCGTCTCCGACGGCGACACCCCCTGGTGCATCGGCATCGAATCGGGCGCCGCCACCGGCTGGGCAGCGACTGACTGGACAGAAGAGATGATGCTGCGCACCACCAGCCTGGAAAATTACGACAAATGGGTCGTTGGCGAACTGCCCTTCGATTCCCCCGAAGTGAAGAACGCTATCGAAACCTGGAGTGACCTATGGTTCAATGACGACTACGTCTTCGGCGGCCGTTCCTCCATCGTCTCCACCTTCTTTGGCGACTCCCCGGCGCCGATGTTTGAAGACCCGCCGCAGTGCTGGATGCACAAGCAGGGCAACTTCATCACCGGTTTCTTCCCCGATGGGGCGGAAGCAGGCGTGGATTACGGTTTCTTCTACTTCCCGCCGGTTGACGAGCAGTACGGCAAGCCCTTCCTGGTCGCTGGCGACATGATGGTCATGTTCAACGACCGTCCCGAAGTGAA
>JANTGY010000284.1 GCA_024762695.1 Anaerolineae bacterium | reverse complement strand
GATTTGTCGGCGCTGGATGAGATGCCGCCTGGACGCCAGGAGATTAAGACGCGCTGGCTGCGCCACAGCGAGCGGGAACGGGCTTATGCGTTCATTCGCGGTCAGATTGAGCAAGGGCGACAGGCCTATGTGATTTACCCGCTGGTTGAAGAGTCGGACAAGATTGACGCCAAAGCGGCCGTTGAAGAGTATGAACGGCTGAAGAATGAGGTGTTCCCTAAGGCGACTGTGGGTTTGATTCACGGCCGTCTCAAATCCAGCGAGAAGGAAGCGGCGATGCGGGCTTTTAACGCTGGCGAAACGGATATTTTGGTCGCTACTTCGGTCATCGAGGTGGGCGTGGATGTCCCTAACAGCACGGTGATGCTCATTGAAGGGGCCAATCGGTTTGGGTTGGCCCAGTTGCACCAGTTCCGGGGCCGGGTTGGGCGCGGCCAACATCAGTCGTATTGTATTTTGATTAGCGATGCGGAAACGGCCGTTGCCGAGGAACGTCTGCAAGCTCTGGAACAAACCAACGACGGTTTCCAACTGGCGGAAAAAGATTTAGAGATACGCGGGCCGGGCGAGTTTTTCGGCCGGCGCCAAAGCGGGCTACCAGAGCTGCATCTGGCGTCTTTGCTGGATATAAACATGCTGGAGTTGGCCCAGGCCGAAGCGGCGGCTCTCTTTGCCGCCGATCCTAATCTGGAACAACCGGAACACGAACTATTACGAAAATCAGTCGCCCAATTCTGGGAGCAAGCTGGCGACGTGAGCTGAATAGCAATTCAGCGCATCAGCATTTCAGCCGGTCAGCGATTTGGCTAGGGGTGCATTTCAAATGAGTTGAGAAAAGTGCGTGTTTCGGGAATTGGAATTCCCGATACATCAACTGAGATGAAACACACCCTTTGGCTAGTTGCTGATTAGCTGCGGCGCTGACAAGCTGAGACGCTGTTTAAGGAGATTACATTGAAGAGACGCGCGTTGTACCCAGGAACTTTTGATCCCGTTCATTATGGTCATCTTGATTTGATGAAACGGGCTTGCGAGCTGTTTGATGAGGTGGTGGTGGGTGTGTATGATCATGCACGGCCGTCTAAATCCATCTTGTTCCCAATTGAAGAACGAATTAACATGATCGAACAGGCGCTTAACGGTCAAGATAACATCAGCGTGATGCGTTACAGCAGCCTGACCGTTGATTTTGCCCGACAAATCAGGGCCAAAATCATCATTCGCGGCCTGCGCGTATTTTCTGACTTTGAATTTGAATTCCGGCTGGCGTTGGCAAACCAACGGTTATCGCCGGAAGTCGAGAACGTCAATTTGATGACCCGCGAGCAGCACACCTTTCTCAGCGGCACAATTGTCCGCGAAATCGCTTCGTTAGGCGGCGATGTGTCCAGTATGGTTCCGCCCAATGTGGCCCAGGCGCTGCATGAACGGTTTAGCGGCACGAACGGCGACGACTTCAACCGTCCGGTTCCATTGCGCGACTGAGGGTGTAGCTTTTATAATAGAGTGTGCAAGCGACAAGTGGCGCGTAGATGAACTCATCATTCATCCTTCGACCTTCAGCCTTCTAAATGGTGTGATTATGGACATCCAAAATCTGGTAGATCGGTTAGAACAACTGTTGAACGAAAGTTTTCGCCTTCCCCTTAGCGCGTATTTGTTTGTCAATGAGGACCAGATATTTAACTTGATTGACCAACTACGGGTAGCTGTGCCAGAAGAAGTGAAACGAGCCAACCGCATTGAAGCGGAAAAGGATCGGATCATGGCCCAGGCACAGGAGGAGGCGGAGCGTGTGCGGGGGTTGGCTAAACGCGAAGCGGGCGAGTTGGTGAATCGGGATACGGTAACGATGTCGGCGCAGCAGCGCGCGGACAATATCCTGGAACGCGCCCGGCGCGATGCTGAAGCGCTGCGCCAGGACGCCGATGCCTATGTGGTTGAGGTTTTGTCTCAATTGGAAGATGAATTGTTGCGTTCGTTGACGGTTGTGCGTAACGGTTTGCAGCGGGTGAATGTGGAAACGGAAACGGCCGTGCCTGCATCTGATTAGTTTTTCCAACGTTTGGTGTATCAGGGTTATTTCTGCCTTGACATGAATACGGCGGCGGCTATAATTAGCTGTCGCGGCGGCAGCGCCGCTTGTTTTTTGTTTGATAATGATTTGGCCGGGTGATACTGCGCCAAAAGATTAAAAAAGAGAGAGGATATAGTTATGGGTGCAGTTCCCAAGCGAAAAATTTCTAAATCTCGTCGCGATCGGCGGCGTTCACATCATGCTCTTAAGCCATTCCATCTGGTTGCTTGCCCGGAATGTGGCGAAATGCGACGTTCCCATATGGCCTGCACCAATTGCGGCACGTATCGCGGACGTAAGGTTTTACCGGGACTCGACGATTAATTACGTTGAATCGTAAGGCCGCATACCGAAAATCGGGCGGCCTTTTTAATTTCGCCTGTTCGGGCGGCGTCTGAACAGGGTTTTGCAGGGCTTTAACAAGTGAGATCGGCTTTTCTTTTTCCAGGACAAGGATCACAGCACGTAGGCATGGGGCGCGATTTGTATGAACGCTCCCCAGAAGCGCGTGCTGTTTTTGATCAAGCTGACGATCAACTTGGTTTTGCGCTTTCCACGCTTTGTTTTGACGGCCCTGAGGAAGTCCTGACCGATACCAGTAATCAGCAGCCGGCTTTGTTTGTGACCAGCATGGCGGCCTGGCGAACGATGTTGGCTCAGGGCTGGGATACTCCTGCCTTTGCCGCTGGACATAGTTTGGGAGAATTTTCGGCGTTGGCGGCGGCGGGCAGTCTTTCTTTTGCCGATGGACTGCGGTTGGTGCGGCGGCGCGGCGAATTGATGAAGGCGGCAGGGGAAAGAGAACCGGGGGCAATGGCGGCGATTTTGGCGTTGGATACGGCCGTCATCCACAACAGTTGCGCCCAAGCCAGCGAAGAAATCGGCCGGCCCGTGCAGATTGCCAATGACAACTGCCCCGGCCAAATCGTCATTTCTGGCGATAAGGATGCGCTGGCGCGGGCGCTGGAACTGGCGCAAGCGGCGGGCGCGCGCCGCGTGGTTTCGCTGCCCATCTCCATTGCCGCGCATTCTCCATTGATGGCTTCGGCGGCGGCTGAATTTGCGATAGCTGTGGACGATACGCCTATTGAAGCCCCCCAGATTCCGGTCATTGGCAATGTTTCGGGACGGCCGTTAACGGCCGTTGCCGATATTCGCGCTGAATTGAAAGCCCAACTCACTTCCCCCGTCGCCTGGACCGCTTCAATCAACTATTTAATTGAACAGGGCGTGGACACCTTTGTTGAAGTTGGCGCGGGTGAAGTTTTGTTGGGACTGGTTAAACGGATTAATCGCAAAGTAAGGCGGATTAAATTTGTAATCGAGGATTTGGAAGTAGAGACTGGAGGCTAGCTTTGTTACTAGAAGGGAAAGTAGCTGTTGTTACAGGGGCGTCAAGAGGGATTGGGCGAGCGATTGCTGAAGATTTAGCGGCGCATGGCGCGGCTGTTGTGATCAATTATAATGCCAGCGCCGACGCAGCGGAAGAGGTTGTAGCGGGGATTAAGGCGAATGGAGGCCGAGCGACGGCCGTTCAAGCAGACGTCAGCCAATTTGATCAGGCCCAGACTCTCATTAAAACGGCGCTTGACTCCTATGGACAAATTGATATTTTAGTGAATAATGCCGGTACGACCCGCGATAAGCTTCTGCTGATGATGAAGGAAGCGGATTGGGATACGGTACTGGATACGAACCTGAAAAGTGTATTTAACTGCTGCAAAGCGGTTGCCCGGCCGATGATTCGTCGTAAACAAGGCGGTCGAATCATCAATATCTCCTCGGTTGCCGCTTTGGTAGGGCAGGCAGGGCAGGCTAATTATGCCGCCTCGAAAGCGGGCGTCATCGGGTTTACCAAATCGTTGGCCAAGGAAGTAGGTTCGCGCCAGATTACAGTGAATGCGGTAACGCCAGGGTTTTTCCCGACGGCGTTAACGGCCGTATTGCCCGAAGATATGGTCAATACCAGCCTGGAATACATTCCTTTGGGTCGTTGGGGCGAATTGTCGGAAGTCGCCTACCTTGTTTCTTTTCTGGCCTCGGATAAAGCCGCGTATATAACGGGACAGGTCATTAGTGTAGATGGCGGGTTAGCGATGTAAGTTGGGCGCTGGCCATTGGCTGTTCGCTTAACCAGCCGCCAACCACCAGCAACCAGCCACAAAAAATATTATGGACGAACAAACAGAAAGCATTGGTCGAATTGAAGTTGCGCCGGATGTATTGGTGATGATTGCTTATTTTGCCGCTCAGCGGGTGGATGGCATTGCTAAGATGGCGGCTGTCCCCGCTGACGCAGCGCGATTATTTCGCCGTCATTCGCGCTATGATGGCGTTGTTCTCGATTTTGCAGATGATAAGGTCAGATTTGATATTTACGTTATAATGGCTCCAGAGGTCAACATCATGGAAGCGAGTCAGGCATTGCAAACGGCCGTTGTCGAAGCGATAGACACAATGGTAGGACTGCCTGTTGAAGCAGTGAATATCCATGTTGAAGATGTTATTTATGTCCAGGAAACAGCCGGATAATGGCTTGTCCTTACCCGATTGCGGGTTAATTGTATGAAAACAAGACGCCGCGCGCGCCGCGTTACCCTGGAAACCCTTTACGAATTTGATATCGCCAATCATTTACCAGGCGAGGTTTTGCAGCGTCGCGTTCAAGCAAACCCAATGGAAAATGCGGGGGCAGAATTTGCGTCGCAATTGGTTACCGGCGTCATTGAGCATCTAACAGAGATAGACACGCTCATTGCGCGGTACGCACCAGAATGGCCGCTCGATCAAATGGCAGTTATTGATCGAAATATCTTGCGTGTCGCCATTTACGAATTCCTGATATTTGGGGAAACGCCCGTTAAAGTTGCCATCAATGAAGCGGTAGAATTAGCCAAAACTTACGCTTCCGACAGCGCGCCGCGCTTTATCAATGGCGTGTTGGGATCATTGGCCGACCAAATTCCTGAACTTAAACAGGAACTTATGGCGCTCCCTGTGCCGGAATAATTATGTCTTGCCGTTCGATCTACAATCAGCTTGACAGAGCCAATACCCGGCGCTATGATGCGTTCGTTATGATCAAACGATTTTTTAGCTTTACCTTTTTTGCCAACAGACCCGATGCCGCGAGTTCGGAAGGGGTTCGTTTTGCTTAAGTAAAAGCTCAGTATGAACCAGGAACATAGAAAGACGCGGCGTAAAAACCGCGTCTTTTTCTTTTGGCGGGATGCGTTGGGTATGATATGCTACTCGGCTGTTGCAAAGGATTTTTTTGAATGAGGATGTGAAAATATGCTGGCACAATTAGAAGATCTGTATGCTGAATCACTGGAAAAACTGAAGGAGGCGGGGAATACGGCCGTTCTCTCCACCTGGTACAA